>CAMAVG010000006.1 GCA_945861605.1 Rickettsia typhi | reverse complement strand
AATTTTTGACCATTGGACTTCTCCGAGGAAATCAAGACTTGAAAGTTGAGTTGCGGCTGCGATATCTGCGATTGAGAATTTTTCGCCGCCAAGCCAAGTACTTTGTTCAAGAAGGTATGTCGTGTAATCGAAATGTATGCCGAGGTTGTATCGTGCCATGCCCAAAATGTTGGTATTTGGCTGTGCTTTTTCGTGAAAGTACTTCACTGCTTTTTCTTGAATGAAGAATTTGGTGCAATCAAGAAAGAATTTTTCAGTGTACCAAAGTAAATTTTTTTTTATTTCAAGCTTGCTGTTTCCTTCTGGAAAAAAAAATGCTGGCTTATATGTTTCGAGGAGGTAATCGAGGATTAAGTATGAATGATTGAGGACATCGCCATTTTTTGTGACCATTACCGGCACGGTTCCAGCAGGATTCATTTGCAAAAATTGTTCGTCGTATTCCCAAAATTTTTCTTCAATTAGTATATATTCCAACTGCATTTCGTTGAGAACGAAGCGAATCATTCTTGAAAACGGACACAAAGAGTAGTGGTATAATTTATACATTTTGGTAACTAAAGGCCTATTTTTTTATATTTATAACATTAAAAACTAAATTTCAACTTGTTTTTCAACCTCTTCAATTCTTGCAGCACATTTTGTTGTGATTTCAAGATCTTTCGCGAACAGGCATTCGCCGGTGCGAAGTGTGACTGCGATGAAGCCTTTTTGAATTGAGATATTGTAAAGTTTTGGATTTTTCCCAAGTTTTTTCACTTCGGTTTGAAGATCCGCCTTTAGTGGGACTATAAATTCAATTTCGTTATTTGAGCTTTGACTGATTTTAATTTCACCAACTGATGGCTTTGCGTATGTAAATTTTCCAATATTGGTGAAAACTACCCAGTAGGTTGGGTCGTTGTACATTAACGAGGAGACATGGATTATTGGTTTTACGGCGATTTGGAACTTTTCTATTATGAATTTGCGTGGTTTGACAATCATTTTTCTGCCATTGGTGAAGTAGTCTAAAGCTTGGTTGACGAGGGCGGAATCCTGTTTTGTGTAGAAAATATCGCGATATTGAGGTGTGTTGTAGGTTGGGTCGAATCTTACTGCTTCGTTTGTGATGATTTCCTGCGGTTGTATTTGTGGTTTTGGTTTTGCTTGTGGTTGTGGTTGTGGTTTTTGAGTATCGGACATTCCAAATTCAAGTTTTGCAATCTCGGTGTTTTCGATTAATGAACTTTTTGCAAATGCGATTGCACCTCCAAGTTGTTTGATATCCTGTGTTTGGAGGGGATTGCTGTTTGCTTGTAGAATTTTGTTTTCAACATTTGCCGAAACTATTGGTGTGTTGTTGGAGGATGTGTGGTTTCGTGTTGATGCCGTTGGTGCGGCGTATCTTGAAACAGATGAATGTGATTTAATGTTGTCGCTTTCGGTATAAGTCGTTCTTTCTGTTGGGGTGAAATCAGTGGCGTATGCTAAACTGAATGCCGAACACACCACGAAAGAAATGATTAAATTGAGCATAAATTATTTTATAAAAAACCAGTGTAGGACTAAATGAGTATCAACCATTGGGATGCTTTGTCCTGAATTTAGGGCGTTGATCACATCGTTATCAATTTCTTTGACAACTCTTTTGGCATCAAGTTTTTGAACAATCACTTGCCCGTTGACATCTAAGTTCAAATTTTGGACAAATTCTTGCGTTTGCTTTTGAAGGTTTGAGTTAAATGTGATTTCGATTTCAAAAAGTTGTGTATCCGCAATTGTTTCGAGATCCTTATACGCAATGTGCATAATGGAATTTTTTTCGGAGATGTTATCAATCGAAAAGTTTGAAAGATTGGCTTGATCGGCAAAATGCGTCAGTGATTCAATTATGTATTGTCTTCCATTTTCGGTGTTGTCTTTTTTTGGTTGGGATAGTGCCTCGAAAGATTTTGCAACCAATGATTTATTCGCATTCAGTGCGCTGCTTTTTGAAGATGACATTTGGATTCTTTTCATTTGTGCGTCAGATTGTGTATTCTTTTTCACAAAATGGTTTTTCACAAATAGTGCAATAAGCATGAGTGTTAGGAACACTGCCGAAATGACAGCTATTTTCTTCAAAAAAACTTCCGACTGATTACTTAAGTGGACTTGGTATGATCTATTCATTGTATCTATTGCTTGCTATTGGGTTGATTAGTAAGTTTGATTGTAAAATTATTTGTTGAGTCATCAATCTTTTTTGTAATTTCGTAGCGGTAGAAGACTCTGCGAATATCGGAAATAAGGCTGTAGTAATCCTGCAATTGTTCGGCATTTCCGTTGATTGTAAGTTCAATTAAGGCATTTGCACCATAGCATTCGGATGAACACGCATAAGTTATTCCGTTGAGATACGCCGTGCCTTTAACCAAGGGCTTTAGTTGTTCGAAAAATGAGAAGTAGACATCCGTTGTGAAAGATGAATAAAAGTTGACGGTTTTCTTTTTTTGTTCAATGCTTTTTTCTAAACCTTCGACGCGACTCATCATGTGGGAGACATCCAGTGAATTTGCGTTTTGATACTTCGTGAACGATTCAACGGCGGACATCGCGGACATGAAGACCTCATACGCAAACATGCAAATAATTCCAAAGGCGATTAGCATCATCGCGGATTTCTTCGCATAATGTTTTATTATTGTTGCAAAGAATTGCTTATTTTTAATAAAAAATGTTGGTTCATAAAGACACTTAAACGCGATTGCATCAAGTGTATTGACGGTTTCAAGGTTTTCGCTGTAATTTTTGTGATAAAACAGTTTTGCGTTTGGAAGATCGGATTGTGTGTAGTGTATGGTGGTTTGGTCAAATGAGGTTTTCAACACTGCTTTCAAAAGTGATTCGCTTCCGTAAACATAAACGCGATACTCAAGGTTCAATTGGCGTGTGTAATCTGCAATTGTTAAAATGGTTGTATTGATTTCCTTTTGGGTGTCTTGATCAATTTGGATACATGGTATGTGGTGGTGAAATAGTATTTTATTCGCATGTGAAATGGAAAAATTTACGCCGGAGATTGGGCTATATTGTGCAACAACTGTTAGTTCATCTTGGGTTTTGTCGCGAATATCCAAGGCATCTTGTTCAATGATTGGCGTTGGTTTTGGCATTTGAATTTTACGCACATTTCCTTCGCAAATATCAACGACTTCGAGAGTCATGGCGAGGTGTCCTGCTATGGGGTTTGGAAATTTTTGGAGTAGATCGATGTAAGTATTTATGCTTGGGGTTTTGATGAGCGAGACAACTTGGTAAGTGTTTTCCGTTGCCCTGCCTTCGCTTGAAGAAACGATTTTATAATCATGGATTGCTTCTTGTGGGACATCCTGCGAGATTTTTTTGATAATCGAGTGGTGAATCGCAGTTTTGCTGATTGACTTCAGGAATTTGTATTCCGTGAATGCTTGGTTTGGAACATCGTAAATAATTGAGACGGGAATTCCTTCTTTGCCGATGAAGTAATCTTTGAAAAAAGATCGCAAACTATCGTTTTCTGTGTTGTAAGAAATTTTGTGGACTCTTGTGGAGAATATTCTACCATTAAGAAAGCGTACAAAATACAATTCGCGACTTCCTATAAATAGAAGTATTGAATTTCTTTTTAGAATTTCAAGGCTTGAAAACATTATTGTTTCTTTAATTGTTCATAAAGCAAGTGTGCGTATTTGTTGGAATATCCTGCACCAAGGAAGACATAAAACATTTTGTGTTTTTGCCTCAAAAACTCTTCCACGAAATCGAAGGTGTCGTTACTTAAAATGCTTTTATTAAATTTCAAGTTTTTTATAAAAGAATTCTTCTTCTTGCTACTCCAAAGCTGTTTTATATCATTCACAAGGTTTTCTGATGAAATATCACGCTGGATGTCTCTGCCTTGAATACCAAAAATTTCCATCATTAGAAGGTGGTCGCAGCCATCAAAGCATGTAAGGTATTCGTTGTACAGGCTTTCAACGCGAGTATACTTATGCGGTTCGCAGATAATCACAAAACCGGCGTTGATATCCCTGCAATACGAGGAGAAGGAATCAATAAAAGCCTTAATTTTCTTTGGACTATGTGCGTAATCATCAATGATTGTAATGCTTTTTTCACCATACTCAACAGTTCCGACGATCTCCACCCTTTTATTCGCACCCTTGAAATTTTCAAATGCGGTGTTTGTCTGTTTATGAAGCAGGACGGAGGTGATTATCAAGCCCGGAAGTGCGTTAAATGCGTTAAGCTTTCCAATCATTGGGATTTTGATATCATTCAATTCAACCAATCCCCCGCAGGAAAATTCCAACGCATTTGGCAGGTTTCTCGCTTCCTTCAGATAGCAATTTTGAAATATTGCATTTTCTTCAACTTGATGAATGTTTTCAAAATTCGCAACTTTATCAATTCCGGAATACGAAAAAACTGAAGTTTTATATTCAACAAAAGATTGCATCAATTCCGCTGTTGTTTTGCAGTTTGCATTGAAAATTACAATACCGCCGTTTTCAAGCGTGTTTTTAGCAAACTTATGAAAATGTTCAATCAACATTTCGCGTTTTCCTTCGTAGCGTTTGTGGTCAAGGTGGTCTGCGTCGATATCCGTAATAACAGCAACCGTGAAGTTCATATCCGCAAATGAGCCATCGGATTCGTCAGCCTCCACAACGCAAATGTTGGAATTATTATTCACAAAAACACTGGAATTCACTTCATTCAAAACAGTTCCAATAATGCACGACGGTATTTCGCTTGTTGCGGATTTCATTGCCTCCCAACAAAGTGCGGTTGTTGTTGTTTTGCCTGATGATCCCGAAATTCCAACGCGAATTTCAAATTGAGAAAGTATCAATTCCAAGGCTTCAAAGCGTTCGATAATCGCAATTCCCAGTTCCTTTGCTTGGGTAATTTCGGGGTTTGAATCCGGCACTGTTGAAGTTTTCACAACAAGAATTACATCACTTGTAATATTCGAAGATTCATGCGATGCAAACACCTTGATTCCAAGCTCTTCAAAATGGTTTGTGTATTTGGAATCCGTGAGGGCGGAATCCGACCCTTGAACCAACACACCATTTTGCGCAAAACACTTGGCGATTCCACTCATCGAAACACCACCAATGCCAATAAAATGCACCGGTTTTCCAAAAAGTTCGCGAATATTCTTCATACAAATGCAATAAGTGAAACTTAATAATTTTTATTTGTTGATTTTTCAAGTTTTTTCTTTAATGCAATGGAAAATTTATAAATTCGAACAAGCCCATGAACAGTGCGATTAAAAAATACACAGAAAACGCCGCGTTATTTTTAATAATTCCGCTTATTGGTTTTTTTCTGGATTACGCCAGCAAAGTTTCCGTGATATACAACATTTGCATTCCAAACAAAACAATTGATATCCTTCCATTTTTTAGCTTAGTCTGCGTTTTAAATACGGGCGTAAGTTTTGGCTTTCTTTCTGGAATTGAAAACGGGAAGATTATTTTACTCACAACAACCGTTTTAATTCTGTTTTTCATATTTTTCATAATGTACAAAGAAAAAAATCTTTTCGTGAAATATTGCTACAGCGTAATTATTTCCGGTGCTATGGGTAATATTTACGATCGTCTAATTCACGGCGGTGTTATTGACTTCCTCGACTTCTTCGTGAACAATCACCACTACCCTGCGTTTAATGTCGCAGATAGCCTAATATTCATTGGAATTTGTGGAATTTTTGCAAAATCAATTTTTCATAAAAAAGAAAAATAATTAAAAGGTTATGAATCACGATAATTTATTAAAAACGCTTTTAATTAACTTGGAAGCAAAAAAAAACGAAATATTTGAAGCAAACAAAATTGATGTCTCAAACGCAATAAAACTTGGCAAAGATTCCGCCTTCATCGAAAGATTAACCGTTTCACACAAAACTTTTGAAGGAATGATTGCATCCCTTCGCTCAATTATTGAACAAGAATCCCCAATTGGAAGGGTGCTTGAAGAATGGATTGTGCCACACAACGGGTTGAAAATTCAGAGAATTTCCTGCCCAATTGGGAAAATTTTGATCATATACGAATCGCGTCCAAATGTCACACTGGATGCCTTCGCCCTGTGTTTTAAATCGGGGAATAAGTGTATTTTGCGTGGCGGAAGTGAATCGGTTTTGACATCTTCCAAAATCGTGGAAATAATCCATGCAACATTTGATGAACTTGGTTTTGAGGGAATCAAACACGATTTTGTGCAATATGTTGAAAATTCTGACAGAGCCCACCTTATTTCCATTTTGAAGAAAAATGACGAAATTGACCTTGTAATTCCACGCGGCGGCAAGGGTTTAATTCAGTTTATCTCCGAAAATACCACAATTCCGATTCTAAAACACCTTGACGGCAACTGCCACACATATATCGAAAATTCGGCAAATCCGCAAATGGCAATCGAGGTTCTAATCAACGCAAAAATGCGTCGAGTTTCCGTCTGCGGGGCAACTGAAACCGTTGTTATTGATGAAGATTTCGCCAAAAACCACCTTTCAAAAATCGTTGATTCAATGCCCGCCTGCGAATTCGTCGGTTGCATGGATTCAATTCGCATTGATGGGCGAATTGGAATTGCAAGCGATGAGGACTTTTACACCGAATTTCTTGCCGCAAAAATTGCCGTCAAAATCGTTCAAAATGTTGGTGAAGCTGTGGATTTCATTAACAAGTATTCATCAAAACATACGGAGGCAATTCTTTCTGAAAACCAGCAATCTGTTGCAAAATTCAAGGCGGAAATTCAATCCGCAATTGTGATTCACAATGGATCGACGCAATTTGCGGACGGCTTTGAGTTCGGTTTTGGCGGGGAAATTGGCATTTCTACTGGGAAATTACACGCAAGAGGTCCAGTCGCCCTTCGTGAACTGACGACATATAAATCGTTCGTGCAACCTGCTGATGGTGGGTATAAGGTTAGGGGGTAGTATGAAGAATATATTGGAAATGAAAAGAGCAGAAAGGCAAGAAAGGGAGAAAATTCTTGACGAAAGGAGGTATCAAGACACAATCCGTTTTGGTGAACTTTCGCAGAAACATCAAGATAGGGCTTTTTCACAAGTCTTCACATTCAGCATTTCAATTGGCACACTGGCTGTTTTGGTTATGTATTATGCCGTTGAGAGTAAAGAACCGCTGTATTGCGGAGCAATTCTTGCTTTTTTCTCGTTCGCAATTTTAGTTTGCTCAATGCTGCAATTAATTGAAGCGTTTCATATAACAGGACAGATGAGTGACCCTTGGGACGAGCGAAATTCGTTAGCGACAAAACTGGAAAAGAGGTCGTTAATATACTTCAAGGTTTCAATAGGTTTGCTATTCATTGGTATGTTCGTAATATTTCTTTGCAAAATATCCTTGTATTCAAAAATTTTGGCACTATATCAGTGTTATTGTAATTTAATTAGTTAAAAATGTCTAACAATAAACCACCGCAAAAGCCGTCAATAAAGCCACAAGTTGCGTCTCATTCCAATAAAGGTATGGTTTGCGAATCATCCAATGCTCCGTCCGTCACAAGTTCATTTAACTCTATGCGCGTAAAAAAAGATGAACAACCCTCACCCAAAAAACCCTAAAATAACATTTTCCGCATTTTCAGAACTTGAAAATTTCAGTTTTTCTTGCCCTTCCAGAACGCCAGCGTTGTTTGTTGGAATTTGCGATTTCACGCCAATGGCATCAAAAACTGCATTTTCAAATTTACACGGGTGTGCGGTTGAAATTATCACTGCGTTTTTTACTCCGGATTTTTCAAAATGCGAATACGAAACAGCGGTGTGAGGGTCAATTATATATCCAAAATCGTCATAGCATTTCTTTATTGCACTTAATGTTTCGGCGTTTGTTATGGAGGAAGCATCAAAATTATTCCTGAAATTCTGCCAAATTTCGGGTGGCAATTCAACAGTTTCGCCCTTGATTTTCGCATAAATTTCGGCGATTTTTTCGGCATCAAACCCTGATTCAATATGGAGCATTCTCTCAAAATTTGAAGGAAGAGAGATATCAATTGCCGGTGAAATTGTAGCAACGGATTTCTTGTTTTCCATGATTCCCGCCTTGTGCGTGGTGGAAATTACATCGTTTTCATTATTTGAAATAAACATTTTACCAACGCCTTCGAACCCGCATTTTTTAAGAAAATAGCAGGCGAAAATGTTACCAAAGTTACCGGTTGGAACGAAAATATTGGCGTTTTTTTCGTGCTCAAGAAGCTTGATGTAATAAACCATTTGCATCATAATTCGCCCCCAATTGATGGAATTCACCGTGGAAATATTTTTTTCCTTTGCAAGTGGGGAATTTGTGATTGATTTTACAATCGCTTGGCAATCGTCAAATGTTCCATCGATGGCAATGTTCATGACATTTCCCGCCTGACATGTCGTCATTTGTTTGCGTTGGAATTCAGTCACTTTTCCTTTTGGGTGAAGAACGACGATTTTGATGTTCTCCTTGTTTGCAAATGCGTGAATTGCGGCGGAGCCTGTATCGCCTGATGTAGCAGTTAGAATATTGAGTTTCCCGCCGGATTTCCCCAAAATATATTCCACAATGTTACCCAAAAACTGCATTGGGTAATCTTTAAACGAAAGAGTTGCTCCGTGGAAAAGCTCCACAATTTTCAGGTTTTCATCAAGTGTTTTTTCTGCAAATACTTCGGGAATTGTAAAATTCTTAAGGGATTTTCCTACAATATCAGCGATATCATTTTGTGGAATTTCAGTAAAAATGCCAATTATTCTTTGTGCAATTTCAGAATATGAAAGCCCTGCAAAATCAGATTTCTTTAGCGTTGGGATTTCCGATGGAATGTAAAGCCCACCGCACGAAGCATTGCTTAGACAGACGATTTCGGCAAAGGATTTTTGAGCATTCTTGTTCCTTGTTGTGTTATAAAGCATAGGGTTTGTGTATCATTATTGTTCATCCGAGTGTTTAAGGATTTGGTATCCAAGACCAAAAAAACCCAAGGCAAAAATGATGCAAAACATTAAAAACATATTATAGTAAATCAATTAAACGGTTAATTTTTCTTTCAGTTGCAAGCATTAGCAGCAAACTTAAAATTGCAATTAAAAATATTGCAATAGCATTCAACGATGCAACATTTCCGATATTTTGCCAAAACCAAATAAACGATGTAAATATGCATGTAAGAAGACCTGCAAGGTATAACCTTAAAAGCGATAGCCTTTCCTTAATTTTATCTGGTGTCATCATACCTGAATGTACTTAAAAATTTTAATGATATCCGAAAGAACTGCCATTGAAGTTACTTCAATTCCAGCACCGGGACCTTGCACCACAACCGGAGTTTTATTGTAATATTCCGTTGAAAACGCGATAATGTTATCCGTTTCACAAATTGAACCAAGCGGTGAGTTTTTCGCAACAGCAACAACTTTTGCACAAGCATTTCCATTTTCAAGGGAACATACATACCGCAAAACCTTTCCTTCTTTTTGTGCGATTTCGTGCATGTTTTTCAGAATTTCGTCCTGTTTGTTGTAATCTGCGAAGAAGTTTTCGGTGAAAATTCCTCCTTCGAGTTCCTTTGGAACAAGGCTTTCGATTGCGACATCCTCAAAGTTCATTTTGTAGCCAAACATGCGGGCAAGAATTAAAATTTTTCTTGCGGCGTCTGCTCCGCAAAGGTCGTCTCGTGGGTCTGGCTCTGTGAAGCCTTGGGTTCTTGCTTCTTTGACAATATCCGAAAATGGTTTTGTTCCATCAAATGAATTGAATATGTAGCTCAATGTTCCGGAGAACACCCCTTCGATTTTTCGAATGGAATCGCCTGTATGAAGCATGTCTTGAACGGTTGCTATAATTGGAAGACCCGCACCAACATTTGCCTCGTAAAGGAAATAAACGCCATTTTTCGCACATGAATCATGCACTTCCTGATATTTTTCAAACGGCAATGAGTTCGCTTTTTTACTCGCCGAAACAATATGAACACCCTTTTCAATGAACTTTACATAACTATTCGCAAGGTTTTCGCTTGATGTCAGATCCACTAAAATTGGGTTTGAAAGTTCATTTTTTGTAATGATTTCGACAATTTTGTTTATGTCACTGTATGCAATTCCATCGCTTTCAAACGCATTTGCAACGGATGAGGCATCGCTTGCATCGGAATCGATTAAGTATTTTTTACTATTCGCAATAAAATTTATGGAAATGCTCACGCCTTGTTTTTCAAAGTATTCCATCTGTTTTTGAAGCATTTTAATCAACCCTTTGGCAATATTCCCATAGCCAAAAATACACAACGAAACATGATTCTGCTTCAAGAAACACGCTTTGTTGATTTCATTCATCACGAAATCAGTCTTTGATTCTTCAACGGAAAAGGAGATGTTGACCTCCGAAGCATTCTGTGCGATTGTATAAATATTCACGCCCTTCTTCCCAAGAAAAGAAAAAAGATTACCAGCCGTTCCTGTTTTTCCAATCATTCCATTTCCAATAACGGAAATCACAGATTGATTTTCCAGCAGGAAATACGAAAAAAGTTTTTTTGATATCTCGCCGCCAAACCTTGCTTCGATATAACTTTTCACTCTTTCAATATGATACCTCTTCACACCAAACGAAATTGAAGATTGCGAAGAAGATTGGGCTGTTATCAGAATTTGGATTTCATTTTTATAGCAAAAGCTTGTTATTTCGCTGAAAATTCCAAGAAGTTCATCGTTTTGAGTATGCTCCAGCGTAATAATTCCAACGCCTTGTGTGCAAGTTGCAATTTTAACGCTTGATGATGTCGGAGTCAGGGAAATTGTTGTTTCAACTTCAGAAGTTTCAATTTCGATAATTTCAACGATTGCTCCCTTGTTTCGAATTGCCAAAAGTTCGGTTTTTGTCAAGCCATTGAAGTTGAGCGATGGCGCTTCAAGGATATCCTGAAAGGAGATCTCCTTGATAATTTGCGGTTTTTTGGTGTATTTGGAATCAATGTTATAAATGTGCTTTTTGTTTTTAAGTAAAAGCACTTTTTCCAAATTATGCGGGGTTGTGGAATCGGTATCTTTTGTGTAATACTGCACGAAATTCAACCTTCCTTGTGTGTGTTTGATTAAAAGCGTGAATGTGAAACGCGAAAAATATTCACGAACAATATTCACAATATTTTGCGTAAATTCACCGGAAAGTTCAACGAATTTGATCAACGATTCAAGATCCTGATAAAAACCCTCAATAAGAGAATGGATTTCGGGCGTGGAATCAAAAATGTTTTTGTACTCCAAAACGATATTCCGAAGCATTGTATAGCAGGAGGAATCTCCAATTTTTGCCGCTTGCAGAATTGTTGCAATGTTTTTCTGTGCATTTTGGGTGAGCGTCACGAATGTCATATCGGGACTAAGCTTTTCAATTGAAGTGATTAGCATTTCAAGACTTTCACGACTTGTTAAACACGATGGGTCTATTTTTGCGATATATGACATACGAAATAAAAAATTGACAAAATATAAATCATCTTCATATTTTCCACAAAAAATATAAAATGAAATCTAATTTGCAAGAAAAACTTCAACGCCAAATTTTCACATTCGTTGGAATGTCAGGCTGCGGGAAGACGACTCTTTCGCAAAAACTTGCAAGCGAAGGTTTTTTCCATTATTCCGTTGATTACGAAATCGCTCACACATACTTACGCGAAAAAATTCGTAAATCCGTTATCGAGAAAATACAATTTCAAAGCCCATATTTCAAAAATCTCTACGAAAAATTCGCAGTCAAACTGGAGCTATCCCTCACATTTGACGACCTTGAGGTTATCACAATGTTTGTAATTCCAACAAATGAAAACGGGAAAATCCCACTTGGGCAATTTCTGGAGCATCAAAACATTTACAAACAAGCGGAATCCCTTGCAACAAAAGAATGTTTTTCCAAAGCAAAAATTGCCTTTCAAAATTACGGTATTTCAGGCTTTATTAACGATTCCACGGGCTCAATTTGCGAAGTTGTATTTGAAAATGACGAACTGCTGGAACTCATCAAAACCCAAACAACCGTTGTATACCTTCAAACAAACGAAGAACACAAGGAAGCATTGATTTCTCGCTCAAGGGAGAAAGTCAAACCAATACTATACAACCATAAATTCCTGATGGAGAACCTCGAATTTTATTACAAAAAAAAAGAATTTGGCAGTGATTTTGAAATAGACCAAGAGTTCTTCTTTTGGATTTTCCCACGCTTGATCGAACTAAGGAAGCAAAACTATGAAGAATTAATTCAAAAAACAAACGGTATAACAATCGATGCCGCCGCGTTTTGGAATATCAAAACATCACAAGATTTCACAAATTTAATTTACGCAAAATGAACAAAACAATCGATGTCAATGTTTCGCATTTCTACCAAATAACGATTGCGGAAAGCTCCAAAAACATTGGCGGAGTGTTAAAAAAATTCATCAAAACCAACGCGATAATAATTCACGATGCCAATATTCCAGTGCAGAATCTTGAACAAATTGAGCAAAGTTTTGCCGAAAATAACATTGAATTTTCGAAAATCAAACTTGCAAAAACAGGCGAGAACATCAAGAATTTCGAACACTTTCGCGAAATTTCGGAAAAATTAATTGAAATGAGTGTTAATCGCAAGACGACACTTATCGCACTTGGTGGTGGAACAGTTGGCGATTTTGTTGGCTTTATCGCCTCAACATTCATGCGTGGAATTCCGTTTATTCAAATCCCAACAACACTTCTTTCAATGGTTGATAGCTCCGTCGGCGGAAAAGTCGCGATTAACCTTGGGCATTATAAAAATTGCATCGGGGCATTTTACCAACCAAAACATGTGTTTATTGATTCCTCACTTTTGAAAACTCTGCCAAGTGTGGAACTTGTTTCTGGCTATGCGGAGGTTTTAAAATACGGATTCATCGCAGATTCTCAATTCTACGAATACCTTCTTCAAAATGCAGGAATTTTTACCGCGTTTTTGGAAAATCGAAATTTCACCGATGACATTTCGGAATATCTGACGCACATAATTGGAAAATCGTGCGAAATTAAGGCAAGCGTTGTTTCACAAGACGAAACAGAAACCAAAGGCATTCGCGATATTATCAACTTCGGACACACATTCGGACACGCATTCGAGGGAATTTTCATGGGCAAACTTCCGCATGGAATCGCAGTTGGAATTGGAATGATTTGCGCGTTAAAATATTCAAAAATTTCAATTGATGAAGTTTTGAATCATTACGATGAAATCGGTCTTCTTTCTGATATCAAACAATTTTGCGAAACAAATTCTGAAAAAATTCCAACTGTTGATGAAATTATTTCGTTGATGTTAAAAGACAAGAAAAACGAACGGGGAAGCATAAAATTAATTTTGCTTGAAGAGGTTGGAAAAGCGTTTGTGCGTGAAGAAAAGGCGGAAGATGTTTCCGCTTTTCTTTTGCAGGCTTGACTATTTTTTTCCAATAATTGCCTTGAGTTTTCCAAAAATTCCTTTTTTCACCACGGCTTTTTGCTCGGGCTTTCTGTTGTGAGGTTTCTTTTTGCGGTTATTATTGCGACCTTCACCTTGGCGATTCGTATTTTGGTTTGGGTTTGGAGATCGCTCCGAATTATGATTCAAATTCGCAACGCGTTCGGGCTTTTTTACCTCATCGTATTCTTCAGGATCCCAATCCTTTTCGGAAACGAATAGGGTGTCTTGGTCTTCGGATTTACTGGTATCCGTGATTTTGTATTTATTGCCGGATTCAGTCGCCGCAAAGGTTATGCGAACTTTGTGCTCTTCTTCGATTTCCTTCAAAAGGCTTGTTTTGAAGTTCAGAATGTGCATTGCGGTTTCGGCACCTGTTTCAATGTGAAGTTTTGTAATTGCTTTGCCGGATTTATAAATGAAGCTTGTAATTTGACGAAGAAGCGACATTGAAATGTGTTCAACCGATTGCACAAAACCGCCACCGTTACAATGTGGGCAAATGTGTCCTGATGTTTCAAGCAATGTTGGGGAAGTTCTTTGACGCGAAATTTCCATTAATCCAAATGATGATATTGAAAGAATTTGAACGCGAACGCGGTCTTTTTCAAGTGCGGATTTAATTTCTTTTTCAATAATTCTGCGGTTTGAGTATTGGTTCATATCGATGAAATCCACGACAATCAATCCTGAAAGATTTCTTAGGCGAAGTTGGCGGGCAATTTCGTGTGCGGCTTCTTTGTTGGTTTTGACAGCGGTTTCTTCAACGCTTGCTTCGCCAGTTGAACGACCCGAGTTGACATCAATTGAAATTAAAGCCTCCGTTTGTTGAATAACGAGTGATGCACCGGATTTCAATTTCACGATTGGTTGAAGAAGTTCTGAGACTTTGTCCTCAATTTTGTGTGCAACGAAAACAGGAGTTTTTGATGTATGTTTGATGAGTTTCAAATCCTTATAAGCGGGGTTTTGAAGAACTTCTTCAGCTTCAGCAAAAGCGGATTTCCCATCGATAACAATTTCCTGCGTTTGAGTTGTGCAGTATTCGCGAATGACTTGTTTAATAATGCTTCCGTCTTCGTGAATAACGGCTGGAGCTTGTGCGGAGAGTGTTTTCTTTTTGATGTCAGTCCAAGTTTTGTAGAGGAATTTGTAGTCTCGTTCAAGGTTTTCCTTGTCAACATTTTCGCCTGCGGTGCGAACGACAACGCTTCCTGCGGCATCACTGTGAATTTCGGCAATTATTTCGCGAATTCTTTGGCGTTCGGTGATGTTATGAATTTTGCGTGAAATCCCATTGCGACTTGGCATGTTCGCCATGTAAACGCAGTATCTTCCCGCAAGGGAGATATAAGTTGTTAAAGTTGCACCTTTGTTCCCGCGTTCTTCTTTAATTGCTTGCACTAAAACAAGTTGACCAACCTTTACAATTGAAGAAATGTTATAGGCTTTGTAGAGTCTGTTTAATTCTTTGACAGGCAATTCCTTTCCTTCTTCGTCTTTGTCATCGGAAAGTTCTTCGATGTTTTTGATCAACTTTTGTTTTTCTTCGATTGGTAAGTGGAAGTAATCGGGGTGAATTTCAGAAATTGAAAGGAAGCCGTTTTTATCGTTTCCGTAATCAACAAAGGCAGCTTGAAGTGAGTTTTCAACCCTTAAAACCTTTGCAAGGTAAATGTTTCCACGAACATTCTTGTTTCCGGCAACTTGGAAATCGAAGTTTTCGAGTTCATCGTTTTGTATGTGGGCAATCCGAACATTGTTCGGAAAAAGTGCATCAATTAGGATTTTATCAGACATATATTTCAAATTTTATTTATTTTCCTTCAGGGTGAATGACAATTTCATTCTAATGACCGTGAATGCATAGTGTTGCATATAAAAAACAAAAGATTATTTGTCAAGAAAATCATTTGTCTTGTAAAATACTCTTGACATATAATTTCTTGCACAATATTTTCATTTTTATGTTTTTCGCAAAATAAATGAGTGCACTATATCTTACACTAATATACCTTCACATTTTCGTTTCAATTTCATTGATTTTACTCATCGTTTTTCAAAAAACAACGGGAAACGGTCTTTTTACATCATCGCAGACAAACCCGTTCATGTCCGGCAGTGAGATCACACATTTCGTTACAAAAATCACCGTTGTGTTTATAACAATATTTTTTGTCAATACTCTAATCCTTGCAAAGCTTTCATACATGTCAACTTCTGCAAAAAATAGTCTCCTCACACAGGAAGCACAACAAGAAACTGCTCAACTTCCATCTTCGCAATCATCCGTTCCATTATCGTAATTTATCACGAACAATATGAAAATTTCCGCAAAAGAGCTATTTTCAATCATACACCTAAATTACAACAAGAAATCGTTTCGCGAAACCGTACAAAACATTTCCAACATTCTAACCAAGGTTGGTTTTGAAGTTGATTCAATAGAATTCGAGGAGGACTCCCTCAAAGGCTTCATCATCGCTAATGTCGAGGAATGTAAAAAACACCCCGAATCTTCCAAGCTTTCCATTTGCAAAATCAACACAGGGAAAGAAATTTTGCAGGTTCTCTGCGGAGCTCCCAACATTTGCGCAGGAATCAATGTCATTCTTGCAACACAAGGCGCAGTTATTCCCAAAAACGGAATGGTTATTCAAAAAACCAAACTTGCCGGTTACGAAAGCCAAGGCATGGTATGTTCCGCCGACGAACTTTGCACGGGACAAAACGACGGAAGCATTATTGAGCTTGATATCTCAACCAAAGTTGGAACGCCATATTGCGAATACATCAACAAAAACGACGCAATTCTTGAAATCGCCATAACACCAAACCGTGGCGATGCCATATCCTACAAAGGAATTGCCCGTGAACTTACCGCACAAGGCATTGGAAACACACTTCCACTTGCAACAAAATTCGAAGTCACAAAACCCCTGAACATCGAAATCCTTGAAGAAGGGCTTGCAAATTCAATTTTCTTTGGGAAAATCAGCGATATCTCATTCACGCCCAAAATTCAAGAAGTCCTTGCAAAATGTGGCATTGCCTCAACGAAAATTCCCGCGGTTGATGTCCTCAATTACACAACCGAACTTTACGGACAACCAATGCACCTCTACGATTCCTCAAAAATCAAAGGGTCAATCCGCATTCGTAAATCAATCGAAGGCGAAAAGTTAATCACCATTTCCGGACAAGAAATCACACTTCAAAGCGGCGATATCGTCATTTCCGATGAAGAAAAAATCCTTTCATTGGCAGGAATAATCGGGGATTCACGATCATCAGTTTCAAGCGAAACCAAAGAATTCATTTTGGAATCGTGTTCGTTTAATCGCGATTCAATCTTCAAATCAATTCGCAAATACAACATTCACACAGCCGCATCATTCAGATTCGAACGCTATGTTGATTCCGGAAACTCACAAACATTCCCGCAAAAATTAATCGCCCAACAATTCACTTCACTAATAAAAAATAATTTTTCCCATATATTCGAATTGCAATCAAGCGAAATTCCAAATGTAATTATATGTAGCACGCCTGAAATTGCAAGAATCCTTGGTTTTGAAGTCCCGTTCCAGCAAATTATTGAAATTCTGACAAAACTCGGCTTCGAATGTTTTGGTGATGCAGGCAATTTCAAAGTCACAGTGCCATCATTTCGCAAATCCGATGTCAAGCAAATCAATGATATCGTCGAGGAAATAATTCGCTCAATCGGTGTTGAAGCTTGCCCAAGAAAAAACCTTGAAATCGTTGAATCGCGCGACTCATACTCAACTTACGCCATAAAGTTGAATCTTGCTCAAAGTTTGAACGAAATCATCACATTCCCATTTGTTTCCGAAAAAGACTTCACACTTTTTGACTCAAAAGAAAACGCAATCAAGCTTGCAAATTCTTTAAACGAGGAAACACCCTACATGCGTTCAAGCCTGATTCCATCCATGCTTCACAACATTTCAACGGCACAAAATCTTTCGTGTAATTCCTCCGCACTGTTTGAAATTGCAAAAGTTTTCGGGAAAAATAAGGAACAAATTGAAATTTGTATTGCCCGCTCTGGGTTTTCGCCTATCAATACCCCGCTCCAAAAGGAAAGGGAATACACACTTTTTGATGTCAAAGAAGATATTCTCTCACTCATCGAAAGCGTTTGCGGATTGAAAAGAGAATCAATCATTTACAAGCCAATCACACATTCCGCATTTCACCCGCACCAAGGCTTTGAGATGATCATCGGGCGGTCTGTAATCGCAACGATTGCACAAATCCACCCACTTATTTGCGAAGAATATTGCGTGAAAAACAAGGTTTTCGTTGGAACCGTCTATATTGGCAACATTCCGGTTAAAACTCAGAAATCTTCGGTAAAATCCGGCTACAAGCAATCACATTTACCAAATGTCCAACGCGAGCTTTCAATCGTCGTTGCAAATGAAATCAATTGCCTTGAAATTTTGCGTTCACTGCAAAAAATCACAAAAAACCGTTTCACCGCCTCAATTGTTGATATATTCCAAAACGACTCCCTCAAAAACTCCAACAAGAAATCAATCCTTCTTGCATTTGAAATATTCCAACAGGAATCCACACTGAATTCCCAAGAAATTGACACAATCATGAATGAATCCATAACCGCACTCCAAGAAAGCGTGCAAGCAGTTCTAAGGGGAAATGCCTAAAAAATTAACATTACGAATAATCTTCATTCTTCTTGTTATCTCAATATCATTTCCACTTTATTTCATAATCGAAAAAATCGCAACATCTGTTGTTTTGAAAAGTCTTGCGGAGAAAATCAAAGTTGTTAAGCCAAACATTGAATACCTTGCCTTTTCCAACCTTGAATCCATCACAAAAAAATCGTTCAACGGAAGTAATTACACAATTTATACCTCCGCAAGACAAACCAAAGGAACCGCCGAAATCACCCGTGGCACAAAACAAAACATTCTTCTTCGCAACACCGATATCATCGATGTCTACGGTTCAGCACAAAACCAAACAACAAAGGATATATACCACTTTGAATGCGACACCCTGAACATATCCAACATTAAAAACACAATTCGGCTATATAAAAAATTCTACATCGCACTTGAAGCAGGCAAGGACAAACAAGTCGTCGAAATGCGTGGCGATAGCATCACATTCAACACCGTCAACGGCACAATCGTTAGCGAATCGCCCGTCGTTTTCAACGCAAAAAACATGATTCTCGTCGCCGGCAATTTCTTATTTCAAAACGATAAAATCACCATAACAAACGAAGTATTCTCAGATTCAAAAACAATGGCAATATCCTCCAAGGAAGCAGAAATTTTCCTCTCTTCAGCAGCTGGGTTGATTTCAAACAATAAACTCGCAATCGATACCATGATATTCCGCCACAATGTCAAATTATTCGACCGCACCAACAACACATCAATCATCGCCGATTTGATTAGGCTCGATAAAAAGAAAAACATTGCTTTTTTAGAAGGCAATGTTGTAATCAAACGCCCAGATGGCACCGTTTCGGGAAATCGCTTAACTTACAACCTCACAAGCGATTTCACAAAAATTGAAGGAAAGAAAAACGAAATGGTTGAAATAAGGGTTAAGTTTTAATTTTTATGGAGTATGAACCTCGCGATTGCAATCGTAATGCTATTTTTTTCAGCATGCGTCACAAATAAGGAAATCACCACACAAACCACAACAACTATGCCACCACCCGATCCCACAAACACTACTTATTACCAAAGCCAAAACTACATTTCCCAAATCACAACAATCAACGCCGACAAAGCATGGGATTACCTCCGCACAAATATTTCATCCGCAAATCCCGGAACAGGAAGCAAAATTCTTATGATTGATTCCGGTGTTTTACTTAATCACGCCGCACTTCAAGGAAGAATCGGTCAAGTAATAATCGCACCTGCTCAGACGGGATACTCCACCTATAGCAGCCTTGCAACAACAACTCCGTATTCAGGAAAAACCGCAGCACAGAAGCTTGCAATCGCAAATGCAGCAGCACACGGGACATCCGTTGCCGGCATTATTGTTGGAAACAAAACAACAAGTTACGGCACAACTTCCGGCATCGCATTCGGTTCCACGCTTGATGTCATTCAAACCGCACAACAAAATAATTCGAAAACAACTTACGATGGCAACCTTGTAGGATTCCCTGCCGTCCAAGCAATTGGTTATCTTGCCAATCTGATTCAAACAAACGGTTATAATGTTGTAAACATGAGCATTGGCGACAACCCATCGTCATATTATCAAAGAATGCTATCCGAAGCAATTGCAAAAAATGTTTTAATTACAATTTCAGCCGGAAACAACCCTTATTCCAATGGATCGCGTTTGTACACGCAGGATTACACCTCCCCACTTGCACCTGCAATTTATGCCGGAACTCTCAACACTGCTTCCACAACTGGAATGGTTTTGGCAGTCACCGGCGATACACCAACATACGGATACAGCGGACGCCCTTTAGACCAGCCAAATATGAATTTTTGTGGAAGTGCGGCACTTTATTGCCTTGCGGCACCCAATTGGAACATTACCGCACCAATTTCCGGAACGGATTACACAAGCACAACAGTGAACTCTTATGCAGTTTATGCAACGGGAACTTCATATGCCGCACCGATAGTCGCAGGTGCAGGAGCAGTAATTCATTCCGCGTTTCCAACTCTTT
>CAMAVG010000005.1 GCA_945861605.1 Rickettsia typhi | reverse complement strand
ATGCTTTCAATTGTATGGCGGACAAATGTCACAAATAATGGAAATTTCCCAAAGGAATTTATTGCGATTGTGAGGTCGTTATGTTTCACAATTGCAGGCAGAATAAATGTTGAAAACTGTTTGTCATCAACGGTGTTTATCAATATTCCCCTTGCCTTTGCATCGTTATATATCCGTTTTCTGGAATATTCATCATTTGTACATGATATCACAATTGATTTCCCATTCAGTAAATCATCACCATATTCCCGCGTGTAATACACAATTGCATTTTCTTGTATAACACGAAGAATCTCCTTGTTGAAATTCTTGGAAACAATCACAATATTACTTGGCAAAATTCCAACGAAAAGCAATGTTGAAAGCTTCTGCACCGCAACATTCCCACCGCCAATGATTAAAATTTTACTATTAGTAACATTCAATGAAACCGGAAGATATATATTCATATAAAGTATTCTATAACTTGAGCATTAACATTTCGGATATTCGCATGAACAATTTGTGATATCTGAATTTTTTGATAACTCGCAACATTGGTGAGGATCGTCGCCCCTGCACCAATTTTCGCATAACAACCAATTGTAATATTTCCAATTAAAGTTGCCGAAGCACCAATTATGACATTATCCCCAATTGTTGGATGCCTTTTAACATTTTTAAATGTTGTTCCGCCAATAGTCACACCGTGGTACATCGTCACATTGTTTCCAATGATGGCAGTCTCCCCAATTACAACGCCCATTCCGTGATCAATAAAGAAATTCTTTCCAATTTTTGCACCGGGGTGAATCTCAATCCCTGTGAGGAATCGCGAAACATGCGAGACAATCCTCGCGATTGTATAAAGCTTCAGTTTATACAAAAAATGTGCAATACGATGAAAAAACATCGCATGCACACCAGGATAGCAAAGCAGAATCTCAAGCAACGATTTCGCGGCAGGGTCACGATGCTTAACAGACTTCAAAAAACTAATCATAAACATTACACATTAATATCTTCAAACAACACACTTGAAAGATAACGCTCCCCAAATGAAGCCGCGATAAATACAATCAACTTGCCCTTATTTTTCTCAAGTTTTGCCTGTTCAAATGCCGCAAATGCCGTTGCACCCGATGAAATCCCCACAAGAAGTCCATGTTTGTTTGCAAGCAGTCTTGCCGTTGTAACCGCTTCATCGTTTGAAACTCCCACGATTTCATCAACAAGTTCTTTTTTGAAATTCAATGGAACAAAGCCCGCACCGATTCCCTGAATTTTATGAGGTCCCGGGTTTCCACCACTAAGAACTGCACTCGCAGAAGGTTCAACGGCAATTGAATGAATAGCACTGTTTTGTTCTTTTAAAAAGCGTGAAGTTCCTGAAATTGTTCCACCTGTTCCAACCCCTGCAATGAAGATATCAACATTTCCATTTGTATCATTCCAGATTTCCGGCCCCGTTGTTTCAAAGTGCATCTCGATATTCGACGGATTGGAGAATTGGTCAAGAATAATGGAGTTTGGAGTTGAAGCATAAAGTTCCTTCGCTTTGTCAATTGCACCTTTCATGCCCTTTGAGCCTTCCGTCAAAACCAACTTTGCACCGTATGCAACAAGTAATTTCCTGCGTTCAACACTCATAGTCTCAGGCATTGTCAGAATTAATTTATAACCCTTACTTGCGGCAAGCATTGCAAGAGCAATCCCCGTGTTTCCACTTGTTGGTTCAATTAAGATTGTATCCTTCGTAATTTGCCCTTTGCGTTCTGCGTCGCGAATCATTGCAAGAGCAAGTCTATCTTTTATGGATTTTGCAGGATTAAAGTACTCCAACTTTGCAACTACCCTCGCATGGAATTCATCGCTGTGAATTTCAATTAATGGAGTATTTCCAATTAGTTCAATATTGCTTTGAGCAATCCCTTTGTTTGTGGTCATAGAAAAAATAAAAAGTTAAAATTGTTAATAAAATATTCAAATCGTGACATCCTCAATGTTGAAAAAATCATAAATGAATGGTGTTTGCGGGCTGTGTGATATCTCCCTTGGTGTTCCAATTTGTTCAATACGACCACCATTCATAACGATGATTCTATCGGATATTTCCATAGCCTCGTTGTGATCGTGTGTTACAAGAATGCTTGTAATGTTGCTTTGTGTGTGAAGTTTACGCATCCATTGACGAAGCTCCTTTCGAACTTTTGTATCAAGTGCGCCAAACGGTTCATCGAGTAAAAGCGTTTTTGGTTCAACGGCGAGCGATCGTGCAATAGCGACGCGTTGTCTTTGTCCGCCTGAAAGTTGATTTGGATATCGCTCGGCGAATTCCTCCAAACGAACCAACTTTAGGAGCTCAAAAACCTTGTTTTGAATTTGCTCTTTAGTCATTCCGTGCTTTTTGTTCACTTCTAGGCCAAATGCTATGTTTTTGTAAACACTCATGTGCTTAAACAGTGCATAATGTTGAAATACAAAACCAATGTTTCGATCTTTCGCAGGTTTATCAATAGAATTTTGACCTTCAAGGAGAATACTTCCGGAATCAGGGCTTTCCAAACCTGCAATCACACGCAACAATGTTGTTTTTCCAGAACCTGAAGGACCAACTATCGAGACTATCTCTCCGGTTTTAATTTCAAAATTGATATTGTGTAAAATCGAAGTATTACCAAACGATTTTGAAACATTATTCACAGTTATTGACATATTTTCCTATATTAAAATTGACGATTTTCCAGTTTTGTTCTCAGATATCCTTTTGATGACAACGGTAAGGAATACAAGGGCTATCAACAACGATGCCACAGCAAACGCACCAACGAAATTATATTCGTTGTAAAGGTTCTCAATGTGTAATGGCATCGTGTTTGTTAAACCGATAATATGCCCAGAAACAACGGAGACCGCACCAAATTCACCAATCGCACGGGCATTGCATAAGAATACTCCATGAAGCAAACCCCATTTGATATTTGGCATCGTAACTTTCAAAAATGTTTGAAAACCCGAAGCACCAAGGAGTATCGCCGCTTCTTCCTCTTGCGTTCCTTGAGACTGCATCAACGGTATCAATTCCCTTGCAACAAGCGGAAATGTTACGAATATCGTCGCAATTATAATTCCCGGAGTAGCAAAAATAACATGAATATCGTGCGATATCAACCATTTTCCCAAAACGGAATTCCCACCAAAGCTTATGACATAGATTAATCCTGCAATTACAGGTGAAACCGAAAACGGCAATTCGATAATCGTAATCAATAATGATTTCCCAACGAACTCAAACTTTGTTATACTCCAAGCCGCAAGAACCCCAAACAGTGTATTCATTGGAACAACAACCGCCGCAACGAAAAATGTCAGTTTAATCGCCGCAATTGTTTCCGAATTTGAAATGTTCATCAAATATTGCAAAACCCCACCGGCAAATGCTTCCTTAATCACCACAATCACCGGCAGTGCTATCACCGCAAATACGAATATCACCGATACCAAAATCAGCAAAAAATTCACAAATGTTCCTTTATTTTGTTTTATCATAATTCAATTTTTGAAAATAGTTAATTAACAACAGTATGGCGAATGATGTCGCGAGCATCACTATTGCAATTGCAGTTGCTGCGGAGTAGTCATATTGTTCAAGTTTCATCATTATCATCAGGGGAACTGCCTCCGAAACAAACGGCATATTTCCCGAAATAAACACAACGGAGCCATACTCACCAAGGGATCTCACAAATGCCATTGAAAAACCTGTGAGAAGTGCCGTCGTGACATGTGGGATTATAATTCTTACAAAAATCTGAAACCTATTTGCCCCAAGGCTTTCCGCCGCTTCCTCAACTTCTTTGTCAAAATCTTCCAAAACAACCTGCAATGTTCGAACAACAAACGGCAAGCCAATGAAAACCAATGCAATGATAATTCCAAGCGGACCAAACGCAATTTTCAAACTCAAATGTTTGCCAATCCACCCATTTGGCGCGTATAGCACAGTCAAAGCAATTCCCGCCACCGCCGTTGGAAGCACAAGCGGAATGTCTATCATTGCATCAATTATTTTTTTACCAAAAAAGTTATATCTAACCAGCGACCATGTCAACATCGTCCCAAACACAACATTAATGCACGAGGCAATCAACGCACAACCAAAGCTGATTTTGTAAGCGTGTAAAAGCCTTGGCTCCGTTACGATATGCAAAAATTCCGCAAAACCAATTTTTGTTGTTACGAGGAACAAACCCAGCAGTGGCAAAACAACAACACCAAGCGAATACAAAATCGTTATGGTTATTGAAGTTTGAAACCCCGGAATAATGCTATATTTTTTCATCGTTTTTAAAGATACTTTCATTATTTTTTCGTTATTTGATCAAAAATCCCACCATCATCAAAATGCTTTGCTTGTAACACTTTCCACGAGCCAAAACCCTCAACAGAAATCAATTTTGTATTTACAAACTGGCTTTTATTCTGTTGGAAAATTTGCGAGTTTGTTGGTCTGTAAAAGTTTTTTGCAAAAATCCTTTGTGCTTCCACGCCATATAATTGTGCAATGTACTCCCTTGAAACATCAAAAGTTCCACGCTTTTTTGCAACGGATTCCAAAATCGCAGCCGGCGGTTCTGCAACAATGCTTATTGAAGGTGTGATTATCTCAAATTTATCCTTGCCAAAATGCTTCATTAACAACAACGCATCGCTTTCCCATGCAATAAGAACATCGCCAATATTGCGATTTACGAATGTCGTTGTTGAACCCCTCGCACCTGCATCATACACAATGACATTGCGAAAGGCATCGCGAAGAAAGGATTTGATCTGCAACTCATTTCCGTGAAATTTTGCATCTGCAAATGCCCAAATCGCCATATAATTCCACCTTGCACCGCCTGAAGTTTTTGGATTTGGCATAACAATTTCCACATCTTTTCTTGCAATATCATTCCAATCTTTGATATTCTTCGGGTTACCCTTCCTTACCAACAATACGATTGTTGAGGTGTACGGCACGCTGTTGTTTGGAAAATTCTTCGCCCAATTGCTTGGAATAATGTTTGTTTTTGAAGAAATTGTGTCGATATCATACGCAAGGGCAAGCGTCACAACATCAGCAGAAATGCCATCGATAACAGACCGTGCCTGCTTTCCCGAACCACCATGCGACTGTTTAATGCTGACATCCTGTCCCGTTTTAGACTTCCAATACTTTGCAAAATAATTATTGTATTCAGCGTATAGCTCACGCGTGGAATCGTATGAAACATTAAGTATTTCAACGGAATTTCCTGCGTGTGCAATGTTCCCAAGTAAAAGAATTGCAATTGATATTACCTTGTAAATGGTGTTTGATATATGGTTTTTCATCGTGCGAATTTAAAAATATTTTCGGTATTATATTGAAACATCAGCCAAGCCTTCGTTGTATCGTTTGACCAAGCATTTTTTTTATTTGAAAATGTGCGTGCTGTGGAATCTGCGAAATATTGTGCAAATTTTAACATAACGGAAAATTGTTTCGTGAATTGTTTTTCCAAAATCCAGTTCACTTCCCAGCCGTACGAATCTGATATTTCCTCCCCCGTGAAAGAGCGATACTGAACAGAAGTTCGAACATTGTTCAAAATCCCAAAATTCTGCACCTTGTAACCGAGCAGAACGCTTGAATCGTTTAAACCATAAATTGGCAAAGGCGTTGCAAAGACATCCGCCCAGCCATTCACATTATGCACCGTCGCAAGTGGAGTTTTGAACGAAGTTCCATATTTCGAAGCCCCACCAAGGGATTCAAACGCAGCCTTATAGAAAAACGATTTCCCATCGAAACCAAGTTCGGCATTGTAATAATTCGCACGGTAATTTGGTGCAAGATCCACACCCACCTGCGTCGCACCTTCAATTGCATACGATATGTCTCCTGCATCGTGTTGATTCGCTCCGCTAAATTTCACACCAGTAGTATTATTCGAAGAAAATGTTCCAACTGTTGCATTTGAAGAAGGCGTTCGCAGGAAGTCTAAATAATAATTATATCCAACTAATTTTCCAATATTTGGAATTGTATACGCGGCGTTGAGTATGTGGTTGTTCGTTGTTAAATGCGAATTTGACAGGGAATCGGCACCACTATGCACTGCTGTGTTGTAGATATATGCAATGTGGAGGTTATCAATTGCGTCGTTTTCAATGAATATTCCGTCAAAAACTCTAATATTCTGACGCCAGTTCTGCATGCCAATGTATCGATTGTTATCAAGACCAAACTGCTGCCTGCCAATTGTGATTTGAGTATTCCTCAACCCTGAATACTTCAATGTAGCATTGATTATTCTGAAGCCGTTTGGATCTGGAATTTGAGAATACTGCGTGTTTCCGTTTGTGGTGGAATTATAATGCTCTTCCAAGAATGGCAAAACATTTTGCACTGCTTGAATTCCGAATTTTCCGGAAAAGTTATTATAAACCGGCGTTGAATAAATGACATCAAGACGCAATGTCTCCGCAAAGGCGTTTGAATCATTGACTTTTTGCGATGTATTTGCGATTGGTTGCTCAACATATTCGGTTCTTAATCGTGAAAATACATCAAATTTCCCAAATCGAGAACCATTCCCACGCTCACCCGCAAATGCGGTGAATTGGAGCGTTGTAAGGGTAATTGTTGATATTATTATTATTTTGCGTAAATACATGAATGTTATGCGAGTTCATATCTGTTGGAATTGGTATAATAAAGGGATTTATTATCGGGCGTCTGCTAAAGACAACAACAAGATTGCATACACATCATACCATTGTTTGAAGCTGAAGCTGATCCACGGAAAGATTGTGCTAAAGTTTTAATAACAAACATAGTATATCGCATTTGAATGCCAAGCAGATGTTTTCACTAAATTTTATTGTCAAGTGTTTTTTATTATATTTAAAAAAAATAAACCGCAAAATAAACACTTGACAATAAAATAGTTCATATTTAAAAAGAAAATGTTGGCTAGATAGCTCAGTCGGTAGAGCAAAGGATTGAAAATCCTTGTGTCGGGGGTTCGATTCCCTCTCTGGCCACCATTCTTCCACAACTTGGCAATTAATTTTTACAAGATGAAAATCCTCAAACCAGAAAATTCCGAAGAATATATTGCACAAAATCCAATTGTAATTGTTGCATTTTATAACTTCTGCACAATTCCAAACATTGAACTTTTTCGCGATAAAACAAAAAATTTCTGCCAGAAAAACGGAATCTTAGGAACAATTCTTCTTGGTAATGAAGGCGTGAATTCAACAATTGCTGGAACTCGCGAGGCAATAGACGCCTTTTACGAATACACAAAACAACACGAATTTTTTAATGGAACGGTTTTCAAGGAATCGTATTTCACAAAAATCCCATTTGGAAAACTCAAAGTGAAAATTCGCAAAGAAATCGTCTCAATTCACGAAGAATGCGAATTTAATCCGGGAACTTATATCAAACCGCACGATTGGGACTCATTTATTCAACAAAAAGATCTCATTTTAGTCGATACCCGCAACGATTTCGAATTCTGCATTGGAACTTTCAAGGGTGCAATCAACCCACACACAACATCATTTTACGAATTTCGCGATTGGTGCCTCGAGAACATCCCCAGCAAGGAAACACCGGTCGCAGGCTTTTGCACAGGTGGAATTCGTTGCGAGAAATCGACATCATGGCTGAAAAAACAAGGCTACACCAATGTTTATCATCTTGAAGGAGGCATTTTAGGCTACTTCATGGAAACGAAAAACCAAAATAAAATGTGGGTGGGCGATTGCTTCGTCTTTGACGATCGCGTTATTGTGGATGACCAATGCATCGCAAATTAAAACGAAAAATCATCGTAAATTAAGCAATCTTCCCTTTTGATTCCTCCACTCCCTGCAAAACCAACATTCCAATTGCAAGGCAAATAATCACGCTTCCAACAATTGTTGTTGTGGAAATTTCACCGTGAAAAAGCACGATATCGCACACAATTATGGCGATAAACTTCACGAATTCCATCATTTGTGGAAGATATCCCTTGCCGTGTTTGAATGCGAGAATTGTGAATAGATTTCCGATGGAATTGAGTCCGCCTATTAGCAAAAAAATTAACCAGTGAGACCACGCGACATCCTTAAACACTGAAAAAGAACAAATGACGGTGAAAATTGTCGTCAAAAATAAATACCAATAGAGCAAAATATGAACTTTCCCGCCGGACTGCGAAATTTTTTTATTCAAAACAACCGAAAGCGACCACAAAGCCACGCAAACGAGTGCAAGGGAATAGTACAAATTCCATTCCGGAAACTTTGGATTGAGGATTATATAGACTGCAACGAGGCACAAAACCTTTGCAACCCAAGCGACTGCGGGGATTTTCTCTCGACACCAAAACATTAGCATAAAGTTTGCAAGAAACGGCAATATGAATGCGAAGGTCATTGCTATATGAGTTTCAATGTTGATGTAGACTATCGGCCAGATAAACATTGCGATTCCACCTGTGATTCCAAGCAAAATATTCCACTTATGCGGAACATTTTCGGTGAAATCTTTTGGAGTTTTGACGATGTGAAAAATGATTAGTGGCGAGAATGCCATCAAACCAAAAAGATTGCGAACAAGCCCAGAAGAGCTTGCCGTGAGGTCGCCGTCGAGGACTAGAACCTTAAATGCGACCATAACGGCGACATTAATCAATGCCGCCAGAAGGTTGTATAATAACGCCATTGTGAGATTATAACGCCAGTGAAAGTGCCGCCAAGTTTGCAATTTCGTTAATTGTGGAGTGGTATCTCAAAATCTGAACAGATTTTTCAAAACCGTAGAGCATTGGTCCAATAACGAAACCATCGTGCGCGGATTCCAAAAGGTTCATAGCAATGTGTGCTGATGTCAAGTTTGGTGTGATCAAAATGTTTGCGGGTTTTGTCAGCCTATTGAACGGGTAATGTTCGCGAGGATTTTCCGAAAGTGCAACATTTACCATCATTTCACCATCAAATTCGAAGGAAGCTCCCTGTTTTTCCAAGATTGAAATCGCTTGTGAGATTTTATCGTTATCAACACCGTGACGCGAACCGAAGTTTGAATACGAAACGAACGCAACCCTTGGAGTAACTCCAAATCTTTCAACGATTTTCGCGGTTTGAATTGCAATTTTTGCAAGTTCATCTGCCGATGGATTCTCGTTTATTGAGGTATCTGCGATGAAAATTGTTTTATTATTCACAACAATTCCTGAAACGGCAAAGAGGGTATCATTTTTACGCGTCAAAACCCTTGAAACATCGTTTAAAGATTTCTGGTATCCTCTTGTGAAGCCTGTGATCAATGAATTCGCGTGTCCGGCTTCAAGCATTGATGCCGCGAAATGGTTGCGATCTGTTTTGATCAAGCGTTCGCAATCGCGATGCAAAAAGCCCTTACGACCAAGCTTTTCAAACAAAATGTTTGTATAAAGTTCAACGAATTCTGAATTCGCAGCGTTCACGATGGTTATGTCGTCGGAAATTCCGGCGTTTTTCATAACTTCTTGCACTTTTTCAGATCTCCCAACGAGGATTGGATCCGCGTAGCCATCGTTTTTTAGCATAATCGCGGCTTTGATTATCTCCAGCTCTTCACCTTCAGCAAAAATAATTTTCTTTTTGGTTTTGTCTTCCGAAAGATTGTTGTAAATTGATTGCATTGTGTTTAATGTTGGATTTCTAAACGAGTGCAATTGTGCTTTGTATTCGCGGAAATTTGTTATTTGTTTCCTTGCGACGCCGGTATCCATAGCAGCCTTTGCCACAGCGGATGAAACTTCGGAAATGAGGCGTGGATCAAACGGTGTTGGGATTATATAAGAGCGACCAAATTCAAGTCTTCTTCCCGGATAAGCGCGAAGAACCTCGGTTGGAACGGAATCCTTTGCAAGGTTTGCAATTGCACGAGCAGCCGCAATTTTCATTTCTTCGTTGATTTCCGTCGCCATGACATCAAGAGCGCCGCGGAAAATATACGGAAAACCCATAACATTGTTCACTTGGTTTGGGTAATCACTTCTTCCGGTTGCGACGATGGCGTCGGGTCTTGCCTCCATTGCGTCTTCAGGTGTGATTTCAGGGTCGGGATTTGCCATTGCGAAAATGATGGGATCCTTCGCCATGGTTTTAAGCATTGTTTTTGAAAGAGCATCCTTCGCCGAAAGACCAAGGAAGACATCAGCACCGTCAAGTGCGTCTTCAAGAGTCCTTGCCGTTGTTTTCACGGCGTATCTTGCCTTGATTTCCGTCATTTTTTCAGTACGACCTTCAAAAATCACGCCGTTGGAATCACAAGCCATCACATTTTCTTTCTTAATTCCGGCACTGATCAAAAGGTTTATGCAAGCAATACCGGCAGCACCAGGGCCATTCAGCACAACTTTCAAATCTTCAAACTTTTTACCAATAATTTCGCACGCGTTCATCAACCCTGCAAGGCAGATTATCGCCGTTCCGTGTTGGTCATCGTGAAATACAGGAACTTTCAGGCGTTTTTTCAAAGCAGCCTCAATTTCAAAACAATCAGGCGAAGCAATGTCTTCCAAATTCACACCACCCCAAGAATCACCAATTGCAGCAACAACTTCAATAAATTTTTCTTTATTATATTCCTCAACTTCAATATCAACTGAATCAATGTTTGCAAAGCGTTTGAAAAGAACGGATTTCCCCTCCATAACAGGTTTTGATGCCGCCGCACCCAAGTTCCCAAGACCAAGAACCGCAGTTCCGTTTGAAATAACCGCAACCATGTTGCCCTTTGATGTATATTTATACGCAGTTGAAGCATCTGCTTGAATTTCAAGACACGGAAACGCCACACCTGGGGAATATGCTAATGATAAATCTCTCGCTGTAATAAGGTTTTTCGTTGGCATAATTGAAACCTTACCAGGACTTGGAAATTCGTGAAAATCCAACGCTTCTTGCTTTGTAACTTTTAGTCTTGAATCTTTCGACATATAACCGGAAAAAATTGTGTATACCACAAAAGTTTCCCGAGGAAAATAATTGTCAAGTAATTAAATGTGTGATTAAAAATTCTTCTTGACAAATCCCCAAAAGAAATTGCTTAAATAAACATGATTTTTATCAAATATAAGTTATGAACTTCGTTGCGTATATAAAAAATATTTTACTACTCGCCTTCCTTCTTGTAATTCTTGCATTTATCTATCCAATAATGATTGAACACACCCCAATTCACCTGAAATACAAGGACGGTATAATTTACACAACGCAGAATACTATGATAATCGGCATCGCATTTTGCTCAATTTTTCTGTATGCAATGCTGAAGTTTGTCTATATCTTCATCGCAAAAACCTTCTTCATTCCGGATATCATCTCCATCGTGAAAAAAATCTTCTCATTTCAAAAGGAGGACAACAACATTTTGGAAAAAATAAAAAAATTACAACAAAACGGCGAACACAAACAGGCGTTGAGCCTCACAAAAAGCAACATTCAAAACAGTTCGGAGATCCTCGTCCAACATTTAATAATTCTTCTTCGCCTTGGAAAAACACGCACATTCCTGCAAACATTCAAAAAACACCAATGCGGAAAAGCAATCCCACTTTTTATCTCCTGCACAAAAGAATGGACTCTATGGCGGAAAAATCTTTTCATTTCAAGCATTTACAACGCCAACCCAAATAATGATGCCATAACATACCTTCACACCAAAAACTTGGAAGAATTCGGCAAAATAAACGAAGCACACACAATAATCACCAATTTCATCAATAACAAGTTCGTGTTTTTCCGCGACCGCTACACCTTCTACCTCTTCAACAAATACGCATTGAAACTTGAACTTCAACTTTCAGACGGCAACACCGATTTTGCCACAAGTTACATCGAAAACATCAAAAACTACCAAAACGATTTCCCAAATTCCTATGAAGATCACTCGGAGTATTAAAAGTCAATTTCGTTATTTGCGAAAACTCATGCCATCTCCAAAAAATATCAAGGAGAACCTCAAAACTTCCACAAATATTTTCACAAACGGCATCGCATCAATTAAAATCTTCATTCACGAAGCCCAACATTCGTACAAAAACATTTACGATAACAACATGAATCTTGCCGTTATCCATCAACAAAGCGGCAATATTCTAGACGCAAAAGCACGCTATGCCATCGCACACTTTTTCAACAAAAACCTTCCTGAACCACTCCTTGGTCTTGCAGAAATCTCAATTCAGAAAAAAAACAACAAAAAAGCTGTGAAATATTTCAAAAAAGCACTTGCACTTATAACGAATAAAGAACATAAAAAACAAATAGAATACATAATAAATGAAATATCTATTTAGCACATTAATCATCGCATTAAACATTATAACATTCCAAGGCGTCTCCGCTAAAGATTTCTTCGAGGACGACTCCTTCGTTGAAGAAGCACAAACATTCTACGACCCCCTAGAATCATTCAACAGGAAATCGTTTAGCATGTTGAAATTTGGAAATAATTGGGTGTTAATCCCACTTGCAAAAGGTTACGATTTCCTCACCCCACATTTCATTCAACCACACATATCCTCCATCTTTCAAAACCTCAACCAACCACTCGATATCGCAAACTCAATTTTTCTTCCACACAAAACCGTCGCGATCAAAAAAACTTCACAATTCCTAACGAATACAATTCTTGGGTTTGGCGGTTTTTTCGACATCCACTCCGCTTATGTCCAGCCAATGCCATCGCTTTCTTTGGAAGATATCGCGCAATATTATTTCGAAAAACCACTACCGTATTTAGTCCTTCCCATGGGTTTTGGAAATGTATTCAGTATTGCCTCGTGGTTTGAAAGGCAACAAATGTTTAATATCGTGAGAAGTCAGGAATCGTTGCGAAAAGCAATGATTGGTTACACCGTTGGCGGGATTGTTGTTGGAATTAACCAAAACAGAAGACAAATCGAAGATACCCTCAACAATTCAATTGATGCCTACTCAATTTTGCGAAATGTTTATTATCAATCCCAGCTTGGGAAATTGCAATCGTTGAAAATTCAAGAAAAACCACAAGCTTACACTTCGCTGATTTCTCACGATTTTATTTAATCTTCGCAAGTGCATTCGCGATGATACTCTGGTACCTATCATCTCTGGTGTAGTTCTCACGATATACAACATAACGCATTGGCGTTGGTTCGTATTTTTCCACATTCTTATTCGAGGCAAGAAACACCTTGTTTGGATTTCTAAAATCGATGCGGTAAATGTTGGTTTTCAAAAGGTTGTATTTCGTCGTATAGCCTTCCAATATTTTAAAATACTGCTCGAGGTTTTTCTCCGGAAGCAAAACTTCAAGCCTATTGTTCAGAATTATGTTGAATCTGTAATCAAAAAAGTTCTCAATTTCTGTAAGATTTTCATAAATTAACGGAAATTTTGCAACAGCCTTGAGAAGCTCAACAACGGCGTCCTCCCTATATTTTCCGCGTAGGTATATCAAATATTCAAGCTTCACATGGGAATCGTAGAATTCATGAAAGTTTGAATCGATTATCCTCACCTTTCCGTATGAATCGTGATAGAACATTATTGGATCGCGTTCTTTGATTGTAATCGTTAATTTCGTTGGAAGCGTGTATTTCAGAGTAACCGTTTCAATTGTACCAAAGTTTTTCAATGAGTTAATTATCGCCTGCTTATCCTTTAAAATAAAAGCGTCTTTTTTATCCATTGTGTATAAACAAAAAACGATGTCCTCCGTTGAAACAAGATTATTTCCAACGATTTCAACATAATCGATTTTTCTGTGCACATTATTAAACAGCAGATTAAAAATTTTATTACTATTCAACGCGTAAGGGCGTGTTATCAAAAATGTTACAAGTGCAACAAAAATTGAAAATGCGATTGAATATGTAAGAAGCTTCCTCATTTAAAGTAAAAATTTTCACATTTTTTATTGATAAAATGAACAATGTCAAGAATTTAAATCCGTTGACAAATAATTTTTTTAAATTACATCAATTTCAAATTCAATAATGTTATGCAGAAGGTTCCTTTAAATGAATCACAATACGATTCACACAACATTCCAAATGTTGATACCACCCATTCCAACATGAATCACAACATCGCTAAAAGCACATACGGCTTTTCCCAGACAGAAAAAGAGATCATTCACGAACTCATAACAAGTTCAATCATTGATGAACAACAACTCAAGATTGTCGCGATTGAATATAAAAAGAAAAAACAGGATCTTCCCGCAATTTTGGTCTCCCTTGGTTTTGTGACAAACTTTGGAATGAAACGCATTCTTAAGGAAAAATATAAAGTTGAAAATGTCTTCCTTGAAGGACACGCACCGAACTATTCCATTATGCAAGGAATTCACAAAAGTGCCATGCTTTCACATAAATTCGTTCCGTTTTTAATCGAAAACGATACAATCCACATTGCGACATCAAACCCAACCGATGCCAACACCCTCGAAGCAATTCACGCATCAGTCAGAAACAAATTCCCAAATATCAAACTATTCTACGCTACATCCGATGACATAACCCACTTCATATCATCATCGTATATCATCGCCGAAAATAGACTCGATTCCATCGTCAGAAAATTCCAAGAAAGCACCATGTTTATTGAAGAGGGACGACACAAAAAACAAGAAGACAACAGCGTTATTGATTTCATAAACTGCCTTTTAGAAGACGCAACCCTCAAAGGCGCTTCGGATGTCCACATCGAACCACAACAGGAATTCATTCGCATTCGCTACAGGATTGACGGCAAACTCACAAGCGTAATTCACCTTCAAAGACAATTTTGGAATTCAATGGTCGTTCGCATCAAAGTCATTTCCAACATGAACATCGCTGAATCAAGAAAACCACAGGATGGACGCATCGAATTAGATATAGCCGGAAGATCCGTCGATTTCCGTCTCTCGTGTCAACCCGGTATTTACGGCGAAAAATTCGTTGTCCGTATTCTTGATAAATCCAAATCATTAATGACACTCGAACAACTCGGATTTTCCGACTGGAACTACAAAAAAATGATATACACAATCGAAAGACCATCAGGAATAACAATTGTAACGGGACCAACCGGCTCAGGAAAAACCACAACACTATATTCAATGCTTGGTTATCTTAACAATCCCGATACAAACATTATGACCCTTGAAGACCCCGTCGAATACACCGTTCCTCTCGTTTTCCAAACACAAGTAAGGGAGGATTCCGCCTTCGATTTCGCCTCCGGTGTAAGATCATCCATGAGGCAAGATCCCGACATTCTCCTCATCGGGGAAATTCGCGACCACGGAACCGCCGAAGCCGCAATCCGTGCATCTTTAACAGGTCACAAAGTTTTAACCACCCTCCACACAGTCGATGCCGCCACCACAATTCAAAGACTCGTCGACATCGGCATCGCACGATACATGATCTCCGGCAACCTCGATTCAGTAATCGCCCAACGATTAATTCGAAGACTTTGCCCCAATTGCAAAACTCCACAGACGAAATTTCTGGAAGTTGAACTTGAAATTATCGCAAAATACCAAAACATCATGCCTTCAAACCCAACAATATGCCAACCCGTCGGCTGTTCACACTGCCGCCACACTGGTTACCGCGGAAGAACAACAATTGCTGAAATCCTGCATGTTACACCCGAAATTGACAACGCCATTCTTGAAGAAGGCACAAAACACAAAATTGTTGCGATCGCAAAAGAACAAGGCTTCCGCACCCTTCAAGAAGATGCAATGCACCGCGTTTTCGAAGGAGCCGTCGCCCTTGAGGAAGTCAGAATGTCTGTTAATATGATATAAAACTATGGCTTATGTTGTTAAGGAAAGCTGTTTGAAATGCAAATTCACAGATTGCGTCGCCGTCTGCCCAGTTGATTGCTTCCACGAAGGCGAGGATTTCCTTGTAATCGACCCAGAAGTTTGCATTGATTGCGGGGTTTGCGTCGCGGAATGTCCCGCTAAAGCAATTGAGCCTGAGTCTCCTGAAAATGTTGCATGGCTTGAAATTAACGCAAAATATTCCAAACTCTGGCCGGTAATCACGCACAAACAACCCCACAGAAAAGACGCCTTTATTTACGATGGCATGCCGGACAAAATGAAAAAGTTTGGGATTAGGTAAATAAATTTTTCATATCGCCTTGAATATATATATACTAAGTATAGAACCTAATTAATACATATAGTATGCCAAACACAAATAATGATAAATGGGAATTTTACCAAGATAACGCTAATGAATGGAGGTGGAGAAGAACCGCACCCAATGGAAACATCGTTGGAGCATCCACCCAAGGTTATACTTCAAGGCAAAACTGCATTGAAAATGCCCAAAGAAATGGTTACACTGGTAGCTAACTAAAAATTTATGGCAGTGAAATATCTGCCATAATCACATCAAAAACGCCGTTCCAAGAACAAGAAGGGTTAAAAAACCGGAGACATCCGTCGCAGTTGTAAGGAAGACGGAAGTCGCAACTGCTGGGTCAATTTTCAATTTCTTCAATGTGATGGGAATCATAACCCCAACAAAACCCGCCACAAACATTGTTATCAACAACGAAAGAGCAAAAACCAACCCAAGTGAAATCTTCCCGTAGAAGAACCAGACTCCAAGCCCACAAATTAACGAAAGAGCAAAACCATTCAAAATTGCGATAGTAACTTCCGCAATAATTTGTTTTCTCGTAATAGTTCCCAAAAACAATGCACGAATTATCACGGCTGAAGTCTGCATTCCACAATTACCCCCCATTGAGGCCGTTATTGGCATTAACACGGCAAGTGAAGTCAATTTTGCGATTGAGTCCTCAAAGAGTGAGATAAAATACGAAGCAAAAACCGCCGTAAGCAAATTCACAAAAAGCCAAATGAAACGAGTATATGTTATCCCAAAAAGAGTATTATTCTTCGCTTCAAATACCCCCGCCCTTCTTAAGACTTGTTTATCTGAGCTTTTCTGTAAATATTCAATTATTTCCGAAAGCTCAAGAACTCCAACAATATTCCCAACCTTATTCACAACGGGAATTAGGTCAAGGTCGTGTTGATCGAATATATGAGAAATATCCGGTATGGAATCAAAAACTTTCACCGAAATAACCTTGTTATCATAGCAGGAATTAATGGTTTCCGCGATGTCCTCATTCAGAAGTTTAATGACTGATATCGAGCCAACAAGGCGACGCTCTTCATCGGTAACAAAGATAATTCCATCTTCGTTTTCAATGGCACTTTTGGAATCCTTAATGTACTTCTTCGTTCGGGCGATAGTCCACCAATATGGCACGGAGAGGTAATCAACAGACATATTCCTTCCACAGGAATATTCAGGATACGAAAGGGATCTTTTCAGTTGGATCCTTTTCTTAAATGGAAGGTTTTTCATAATTTCTGCGCGTTTTTCCTCGGAGAATTTCTCCAAAACTTCAACAGTTTCATCGAATTCAAGCATTGCTACGAAATAGCAAAATCTTTCAAAGCCTATTAGCTCGAGGAAATCAAAAAGCAAATTACTTTCAAGGAAGAGGATTATGTCCTCGCTGACGCTATTTGAAAATTCGTGTATGAAAATTTCCTTTTCATGTTCTTTAAGTTTTGTGAATACAAGGGCTTGATCTGAAGCATGAAGGTTGGAAATGGTGTGGCTAAGCTTTTTACGCTTTGTGAATTCTTCATGCAGGTTGTCTACCTCAACAAATGTTTTGATGTCATCAATGATGTAATCCAGCTTAAATTCCATGTTACACTTTTCCTCTTAAGTTATTGTGTGTTAATTATCGTTTGGATTCTGTGTAATCCGCTTTTTGTGAAAAATCAAGAAAATAAACAATTCCATCATTGAGTGCAATGAACGAGGCATCGATTATGTTCTCGCTAACGCCAACTGTCGTAAATGTTGCTTGCGTTTGAATGTTCAGGAATTCAATTAACACAAGAGTCCGCGACGATGTCCCCGAGCCTGAATCGATGATCCTCACCCTGTAGTCGTTCAAGTGGAGGTTTTGAATTTCGCAATATTCCTGAAGCAATACTTTACGCATTGCGTTGTAGATTGAATCAACGGGTCCTGCTCCTTCTGCAACATTTAAGTATTCCACGCCATTGCATTCAATTTTTACGATTCCTTCCGAAAATGTGCAAAGCTTCCCGTGAGAATTATACCTTCTTTCAACTTGCGCTTTATAGGAAGCAACTTTGTAGAATTCTTGATTTTTCTGCTGGATAATCTGTTTTGAGAGAATATAGAAACTTGCGTCCGCCCCTTCAAATGAATAGCCTTCAAGGTTTTTCTTCTTAACTTCCTTGGTGATTCTCTCAAGGTTTTCCTGCGAATATTCAACGATTCCAACATCCGCAAGCATTGAAACAACATTTGACTTCCCCGCTTGGTTTGAAATTAAAATTTTGCGTTTGTTTCCAACCAGTTCGGGTTCGATTTGTTCGTAAAGTTTCGGATTTTTCAACACCGCAGAAGCATGCAAACCACCTTTATGAGCAAAAGCCGAAGCACCGGCAAATGGCAAGTGATTGTTGTGATGCTCGTTCAGTATTGCACTCAATTTACGGGAGATTTCCGAAATTTTATGAATATTTTCGTTGATCTTCCCGCAGTCGTAGCCTAATTTCAGGACTAAAATCGGTAAAAGTGATGTCAGTGATGCATTTCCGCAACGCTCTCCAAGTCCGTTTATAGTTCCCTGCACCATTTCACAACCTGCCTTTACCGCAGCAAGAGTATTCGCAACTGCGCATTCGCAATCGTTATGTGTATGAATTCCCAATTTCATTTCGGGAAATTTTGCCTTCACTTTTGAAACAATTTCAAAAATCTCATCGGGCAAAGTTCCGCCGTTGGTATCACAAAGTGTGAGGAATTCTGCTCCCGATTTTTCCGCTGTACTAATACACGATAACACATATTCAGGATTTTCCTTGAATCCGTCAAAGAAATGTTCTGCATCGAAAATTACTCTTTTATTTTGTGAAACAAGAAATTCCACAGAGGAAGCAATTGATTCAAGATTTTTCTCCAATGTTGTTCCGATTGCCTCCCGCACATGAAACGCCGAAGATTTCCCAACGATTGTTACATTATTTGCCACGGAGGAAACCAGTTTAAGGTTTTCGTCATTTTGTGGGTTGATTCCAACCTTTGATGTCATGCAAAATGCCGTTTTCAGCGGACTTTCCACTTGGTTAAAAACTTGAGTATCAACCTCGTTTGCACCCGGCCAGCCAGACTCAATGAAATCAATTCCAAATTCTTCGAGCATTTTAAAAACCGCAAGTTTATCCTTCACAGTAAATGCAACGGAGCTTGTTTGAGCACCATCGCGAAGGGTTGTATCAAGAATGTGTAATCGTTTCATATCAGCAAATTTCAAATTCGGCAAGAACATCGGCGTAAATATCCTTTTTAAAATATATCGCCTCGCGAACGATATCCTCAGGTTCTGACCATTTCCATTCCTCAAATTCCGGATGATCCGTATGAATATTGACTTCGGAATCCTCGCCTTTGAAGTTCATCAAGAACCATTTTTGTTTTTGACCAATGTATTTTCCGCCCCAGATTTGCGTTGTTATTGCACTTGGAATTTTGTAGTAGCGAAAATATGTCGATTCACGCACAATTTCAACATTATTCGTGCCAATTTCTTCAAGAAGTTCACGCATGATGGCTTCGTGAAGGTTTTCATCGCCGTCGACCCCACCTTGTGGCATTTGCCAAGCGTTGGAATCGTAACCAACACGCTTTGCGGAAAGAATTTTGCCGTTTTTAAGAATCACACAACCGATGTTTGGTCGGTAAAGGTGTTCTTGCTTTTTATTTATTAGGTACATGTTTCTGCCAATTTATTAATTCCATCACCATCTAAACGAAAAACAGTCCATTCATTCATCGCCTTCATTCCAATTGATTCATAAAACTCAATTGAGTTCTTATTCCAATCTAAACAAGCAAGCTCAACGCGTCCGTAACATTTTTCAACGGCAATTTTTGCAATATGCGAAAGTAGTTTTGTTCCAATGCCATTGCCTCGAAATTCTGGTTCAATATACAAATCTTCAATATAAATTCCTTTCTTTCCAATAAATGTTGAAAATGTGTGGAAATATAAAGCAAAGCCAACTTTTTTGGAATTAGCTTCCGCAAAAATTACTTCAACATTACTTTTGCCATCAAAAAGTTCACGCTTGATTACCTCTTCATCAATGATAACCTCGCCATCAAATTTTTCGTATTCTGCAAGTTTTTTGATAAAATCAAGAATTTGTGGAATATCGTGTTTTTGTGCTTTTACAAATTTTACCTCCATAAATCAATAATACTTCGCATTTTCTTTTATGTTATATGCAAGTGAAGCCTCCCAGATTTTCCCGTTGTGAATGAGGCGGTCTTTTGTGTAAATTAATTCGCCACGGGTTTCTGTGCCAAATTCGAAATTGGGAGTCATAACAATGGCATCAACAGGGCAGGCTTCTTGGC
>CAMAVG010000004.1 GCA_945861605.1 Rickettsia typhi | reverse complement strand
CAATTTTTGCAAACATTGATTACATTAAAGAACAAGTTTTGGCGACTGATGTTCAACTCGAACACACTTCAGGCACGGTTTTCAACGAAGAGCTTTCATTCGAAATTTCCGCGAATTAATTAGTTCGCAAGCCCCATCGTTTTGTAAATCACGACCATACTCGCAAGTTGTTCTTTTTTCTGGTTGACGAGCAACTGTTTTGACTGCAACAGCTTGATCGAAGCGTTCGCAAGAACGATTGAATCCGTTATGCCTGTCGCCCTTTGAGTCTCCAAAATTCCCTGCATTTTTTCGTTCATTTTCACAATATTTTGCGAATGCTCAAGCTGGATATTTGAAGCTTTGTAATTTGCGGAGGCATCAAGGAATTCACGAAACGCTGTTTGAATCGCCTTTTCGTAATTCACAATTTCGGTTTTTTTCTGCAATTTTGCAATGTTCAAATTTGCACGATTCCTTCCCATGTTGAAAATCGGAATTGAAATTTGTGGAGTAAAACCCCAAGATTGACCGTCAAGCAATGATGAAAGTTCACGCGATGTATAGCCAAATGTGCCGGTTGTGAGGGAGATCGTCGGGAAAAATGCTGCGCGTGCTGCTCCAATATTAGCATTTGCCGCCATGAGTTTGAACTCCGCCTGTTTGATATCAGGGCGTTGAAGCAAGGCACTTGATGGAATGTTCGCAAGAAGTTTTTCGTTTATTTTCACGCTGGAAATCTTGATTTTTGCAAAGTATGGCTTGAGTTTCTCTTCATCGAATTCGCCGGTTAGAAGCATTATGAGGTGGAGGTCTTGATTCACGAGTTTTTGATATAAAGCTTTGGATGATCGCATCGTTTCCAGCGTGATTTCCTCGGCAAGGATCTCAACATTTGAAGCACGCCCATTTTCCCTTCGTTGACGGAGGAAATTCAGCTTTTTTTCTTGCTCAACAATGGCATTTTGTGTTATTTCAGCGGAATTTGAATCCGCAACTAGTTGCAAATAAGCATTTGCCGTTTGTGCGATAATCGATGATTTCATCAGGGTTTGAGCCTCATTCGTTGCAAGGAAACTTTGCCTTGAGGACTTTTTCAACGAACGCAATCTTCCGAAAAAGTCAAGCTCGAACGCGGAAAGCGTAATATTTGCACGATATGTATTTTGCGGAGTAAACGCCGCGAACGCCGGCGGTGCACCTTGGGCGGAATCCGATGCGTTTAAACTTATTGTTGGGAATAAATCCGCACGCTTTACATTGAATGTTTGCATCGCGGTTTCAACATTAATCGAGGCGATTTCGATATCCTTATTGTGCGTAATCGCAAGTTCAATTATGTAACGCATTTTTTCGTCATTGAAGAAATCCGCGAACTTGATTTGGAGATTATCCGATGAAGATTTCAATTCAACAGGGCTTTTTGGCGTTGAGTATTTTGGTTCAAACAAACACGATGCAAGAAGAAATAGCGGAATAAATTTTGCAATTTTCATAGATTCTCAACAATAATATCACTTTTTTCAGGCTTCTGTTTCACAAAAATTTTCTGCACTGCGATGTAAAACATTGAGACGAAGAATGTCGCGATGAATGTTGAAACAAGAACGCCACCAATCACGCCAATCCCAATTGCACGCTGGCTTACAGAACCAGCACCAGTCGCAAATGCAAGTGGCAAAATGCCAAGCATGAATGCCATCGATGTCATAATAATGGGGCGAAAACGAAGTTTTACCGCATCAAGACTTGCCTGCACGATTCCCGCACCATTTTTACAAGCATTTTGTGCGAATTCGACGATCAAAATCGCATTTTTCGCCGAAAGACCGATGATCGTCAAAAGCCCAACTTGGAAATAGATGTCGTTACTCAATTTGAACAAGACTGCGAAGAAAACCGAACCTGCAATTCCAAATGGAATGACTAAAATTACCGAAAATGGAATCGCCCAGCTTTCGTAAAGCGCAGCAAGACACAAAAAAACCACCAAAAGCGATGCCGCATAAAGCCAAAGCGTTTGCGAATGAGACGACTGCTCTTCGTATGAAACCCCAGACCAAGAATGCCCAATACCACTTGGCAATGTTTCAACAATTTTTTGGATTTCCCTCATCGCGATGCCTGAACTCACGCCTTGTGCTGCTCCGCCTTGAATATTTACCGAAGAAAGACCGTTGAACCTCTCCAATTTTGGGGAACCATACACCCATTTTGTCGAAGAAAATGACGCAAATGAAACCATTTTTCCGTCTTTATTCCTAACATACCATTTGCTTATATCCGAAGGAAGCATGCGATACGGTGCTTCGGCTTGAACGAAGACTCTTTTTATGCGTTTTTTATCGATGAAATCATTGACATAACTTGAGCCAAGTGCCGTTTGAAGTGTTTGGTTGATATCCAAAATTGAAACACCAAGGGACATCGCCTTATGATAATTCACATCAATCTTAAACTGGGCGACATCGCTCAACCCATTGGGGCGAACTCCCGCTAAAAGTGGATTTTTCGCAGCCATTCCCAAAACCTGATTCCTTGCTTCCATTAGTGCCTCATGCCCAACGCCTTTGAGGTCGACAAGTTGCAAATCAAAACCTGAGGCATTCCCAAGTTCACGAATTGGTGGCGGGAAAAATGTGAAAATTGAGGCATCTTGAATTGATGAAAGCTCTTTATTTGCACGCGTTGATATTGCCATAACGCTATTTTCCTGACCATGGCGTTGACTCCAATCCTTGAGTCCAATGAATCCAAATGCAACATTTTGCCCATTTCCGGCAAAGCTAAATCCTGTCACGGTGAAGAATTTTTCAACATTTTTATCTTTCAAAAAATATTCTTCAACTTTTTTGAGATTCTTTGCCGTACGCTCCAATGTTGCACCGGATGGCGATGTTAGAGTCATATACATGAAGCCTTGGTCTTCGACTGGGAGGAATGATTTTGGAATTTTCGCAAATGCAAAAACAATTGCCCCAATAATTAGAACATACAAAACGAAAAACCTAATCGCCCTTTGAATTAAGAAGCTTGATGATATCACATAAAAGTTTGTGGCTTTTGCAAGAAATGAATTGAAAAGTGTGATAAACTTCCCCGCGTGCTTGGTGCTATCAGGCTTTTTGAGGATAGTCGCACAAAGTGATGGGGAGAGAATCAACGCGACAAAGACGGAGAGAATCATTGATGAAACAATTGTTATGGAAAACTGACGGTATATTGCCCCTGCCGAGCCACCAAAAAACGCCATTGGAACGAACACCGCAGAAAGAACCAACGCAATCCCAACCAACGCCCCTGTAATTTGTTCCATCGATTTTTTCGTTGCATCAATTGGAGAAAGATCCTCCTCGTGCATAATTCTTTCAACATTTTCAACGACGACAATCGCATCATCAACAAGCAGACCAATTGCCAAAACCATTGCGAACATCGTCAGAGTGTTTAGTGTAAAACCAAAGGCATAAAGCGATGCACATGTGCCAAGAAGCACGACTGGAACTGCGATTGTTGGAATGAGGGTTGCTCTAAAATTTTGCAAAAACAAAAACATTACGATGAAAACGAGGATTATCGCCTCACACAAAGTTTTGACTACGGATGTTATCGACTGCTTTATGAATGGAGTGGAATCGTATGGATATACTACTTTTACGCCGTCCGGCAGGGTTTTTGTAAGCTCTTCAACCCTTTTCTTCACATTATCCGCAGTTGTAATTGCATTAGCACCGGAGGCAAGAACGATTGCCATTCCAGTCGCTGGCTTACCCCTATAATTTGACGATGACGAATAACTTTGTGCACCAAGTTCAATTTTTGCGACATCTCTAAGATAAATTTTTCCACCATTTGCAGTCACTTTCAGAATGATATTCTTGAATTGTTCGACAGTTTGAAGACGCGATTGTGCAGTAATACTTGCGTTGAGTTGCTGTCCTTCAACGGCAGGCAAACCGCCAAGTTGTCCGGCGGAGACATCCGTATTTTGAACTTTTATCGCGGAAATGACATCGGATGTTGTGAGGTTGTATGAAAATAATTTGCGTGGATTGAGCCAGATCCTCATCGCCCTTGGTTTTCCAAAAACATTCACATTTCCAACGCCGTTGATTCGCGAAATTTGATCTTTCATATTCGAAAGGAGGATATCGCCGAGTTCTTCCTCCGAAAGTTTACCATTTTCAGAATAAAGTGCAACAACCAAAAGGAAATTGTTGTTGGATTTGTTGACCCTCACGCCCTGTAATTGCACTTCCTGCGGAAGCATTGGCATTACGGCTTGAATTTTATTTTGCACTTGCATTTGTGCGATATCCGGATTGGTTTTTGGCTCGAATGTTATGCGTATTGAAACATTGCCGTCGGAATCTGAAGATGATGAGAAGTATCGCAGATTATCAATCCCCGTAAGGCTTTGTTCGATTATCTGCGTAACGCTGTTTTCAAGAGTCTCCGCCGAAGCACCGGGAAGCGTTGTCGAAATTGAAACAGAAGGCGGGGCAATGCTGGGGTATTGTTCAACTGGCATTTTCAAAAGAGAAACCACACCCGCAAGCATGATTATAATAGCGATAACCCATGCGAAGATTGGTCTGTTGATGAAAAACTTCGACATATCTAATTTTTATTAGACTTCTTTTTCGCAGATTTCTTTAAATTTTTCTTTTTATTTTGTTTTTTTGAAGATTTCTTCGCCTTGGATTTCGCCTTGGATTTCGCCTTGGATTTTACCTTGGATTTCTTTGATTTTGAAACTTTTGCAGGCTTTTTTTCCGCAATTTTTTTATCTTCAACAACCTTTGAACCGCGGGCTTCGGCCATTTTTTGTGCAACTTTTGCTGCGGTTGTTGGGTCGATGTATTGCTCGCCTGTTGTTTGCCCTTTGATGGTTGGTACTGGTTGCGTTTGTGGTTCCTGAGTTGCATCGACTGTAACTTCTTGATTCACCGCACCATCGCTTTCCGGTGTAATCACGGGTTCAATCACAACTGGTTCAATTTTTTTGCCGGTGAATCGTGAAACTAGCGTTGCTTCAACGATTGACTGCGGATTTATTTTCTGGAAACCTTCGTAAACGACGAGCTCGCCATCAAAAAGACCGCTTGAAACGACCCAATCCGAACCAATTGCACGGTCGGATTCAATGATTTGCTTGCGAAGTGTGCCGTCGGGGTGTACGATCCAAACGGAAAGTTCGCCCGATGGAGTGCGTTCGGTGGCTCTTTGCGGGACGGTTATGACATCCTCCTGTGGAAGGTTGATTTTCGCCAAGACCATTGCTCCGGAAAGGAGTTTTTCTTCAGGATTTTGGAAAACGGCACGCACGATTACGGAATCAGTGGATTGGTCGACAGTAACTTCGGAAAACTGAATTCTGCCTTCGTAAGGATACGCTTCCGTGCTGTTTTCGGTTGTGAGTGTTAAATTTACTGTTGCGTTTTTGTTTTTGCGTAGTTGTTCAAGCATGTTGCTTGGAATTGTGATATCCGCGTACATTTGTTCCATTTGGGTTATTACCGCCAAAGGTTGTGTTTGGTTTTTTGTCACGAGGGCACCGTCCGTTAATAACGAGCGACCGATGTAACCTGAAATTGGTGCTTTGATGATAATTCTTTCAGCGGGATCGATTTTGTAAAGTGGTTGCCCTTGTTTTACATAAGAGCCTTCACGAAAAAGCCTTGAAACAATCACACCTTCAACTTGCGGGCGGATTTCCGCGAATTTATATGGAGAAATTCTTGCAGGCCATTCTTGCATTGTGCTTGCTTCGCCTGATTTAATCTCAATAACGCTAACAGGGACTGCGATATTTTGCGGAGCAGCGATTTCTTCTTTCTTTTTGCCTGAAAAGAGTTTTTTATAACCAGCAAAACCACCAGAAACGACGATTAACGAAATGATAATTAATCCAAGGGAGAATTTTTTCTGTTTTTTATGTTTTCGCATAAGGTGTAATAGAATGTGCAATCGATATAATCGATATTATTATTTAAATATTTTATTTTGCAAGTATTTTATTTCCCATCAAGTAATTCTTTTGCTTTTTCCATGCAATTTTCAAAAATCCGAAGGGAAATTTTCCCATTGTGCATTTGATAATTCAGGTAGAGCATATATGTGCAAAGGACATCTTCCTCGCAATAATTACACACTTCTTCAATTTGTCCGTTTTTGTACATGTTCAGCACTTCATCGCCGGAGCCGGATTGCTTGCATGGAATGTTTAAAAGTGCGCAGACTTCGCTCATTTTTACCCTTGCTGATGATCCAAAATTGGAAAAGGCGTCGATCAAATCACAATGTGGTTCGTGGTTGAATTTGTAAGACATCTCACGCGAATAAAGCCACGGGCAAGGAATTTTGTGCATCATGGAGCGATATTGAATTACGGGAAGATCAAATGTTTTTCCGTTGAATGAAATGATTCGTGGCTTGTATTTTTGTAAAAACCCGCAGAATTGTTCCAAAATTTCTGCCTCGGATTCCCCATTTCTTCCGCCTGTTTTAATTTTTTTGATAATATAACTTTCGCCCTCTTCCGTGTTTTCAACTTCGCAAAGTAAAAATGAAATGCAAAGAACTTGATGAAACGGTTGCCTTGGAAATGAATTGCCGGTTGCGTTGGAGTGGTAGTCGATTAGTTTTTGCCTAACGGCTTCGTCGGGTGTTTGTTCGTCTAAATTTAAAAGCCTTCTTCCCGAGCTCACGCACGGAATTGTTTCGATATCAAAAATCAACAAATGCTTAGACATAACCCCAAAAACAGTTTTCTTAATTCTCACATTTTGCATTGGCGGGAATGTCAAGGCAATATTTTATTTGACATTACATTATTCTTTGTAAATTTACCATTTAAAATAAATATTTATTTCACAACAATGGATATTATACGCCATCTTTCTTCAAAATTCAGAATGCTTTCGGAAGTCAAAAGTGTCTATATAAACAACCTTTATTACCACATAGATTCCAAATTCGATAGCACAATTCTTTTTGTTTTTGATGCCAATGTTTCACACATAATTGAGGACTATTCCAACAAACACACGAAATTATTATGCCTTAATGGTAGTAATTCCAAACGCGCACTTCCAACATTTAAAAATGTTGCAATTGTTGAGGAGGAGATCCTGAAAGTAAAACCGGATTTCATCTTCGGCTTTGGAACGGGTGCGATTAATGATATTTGCAAACTTGCATCGCTTAATACAAAAGTTCCATACACATTCTGCCCAACGGCACTTTCGATGAACGGAATCTCTTCAAAAAATGTTTCAATTTTCGATGAAGAAAAAAACATCAAAACATCAATTCAAGCTTCCCCGCCAAGCATAATAATTCTACAGCCTGATATCCTCTCCGAAGCACCAATTAAATTTATTGGCAGTGCAATTATGGATTCCCTCGCCGCTTATACAGCGTGTAACGATTTCATTTACGCCTCCACAGTGGATTCGAAATTGTATCGATACGAAAAACAAATTTTTGACGCATTTCATGGCGTAATGCAAGTCGTTCTTGATATCATAACCCAACGAGACTCCGACGCATTCACACGCAACGATAACATTCTATCCGTTTTTGAAATGCTATATTTTTCAGGGCTTGTTATGAATCATTGTAAGTCCAGTATTGCTTTTTCAGGCGGTGAACACGCAATTGCACACGCACTTGAAGCAAGGTTTCCAATCATTTCCAACGAGTGCCTGCACGGCGAAGTCATTTCCGCGATCCTCCCATTTTACGCGCAACTTCAACGCAATTATTCGGGTGAAAATTATATAGATCGCCAAACGGTTTTGGAAAATACCTCAATTAATTTCACCAAAATTGCAGAATTTTTCAATCTTCCAACTTCGCCAAAGTTTTTCGAACAATTCGGCGTTTCTGAAATAGACTTCCACAATTGTGTTAAAAATGCAAAATTTGCAAAAGAACGCCCAACATTGTTAAATTTGCTTTTTTAACACAAACCAAAAAAAACCTGCTTCCATAATGGATTTCCTTCAAACGGAATCTGTGATTATTGCCGTTGTGAAGAATTCTTTGCGGGAAAGTTTTGAAAATTTGCGTCTGAAATTGTCTGAATTTTTGTTTTTTGGAAAATGGAAAAATCAATTCTAATAAGGGTTTGTACTGTTTTTCAGATTTTTCAGATGTCTGAAAATGGAAATTGGGGCACTAAATTTGCTTTTTTAAAAAATCCCTTGATTTTTATATTTACCAAGTTCTAAACTGCCAAGCACACATTGTAAAGAATAATTTCACTTGAAAAAATATGATATACCACCCATTTGCGTCCTTTCTTGTTGAAGTTATTGAACAAAAATCCATTCGTTATTCCAAGGATATCAACGAGCTCAACTTCATTCAATCTTCCGTTGGAACAGCAGAACGCTTTGCCGCAATTTCAGTTTCAACCTTCGCAAAATCGGTAAAGCAATCAATTGCAAAGGCGTTTAAGGGAACTCTTTTCACAACAACAACACTAGGAAAAGTTGAAGAAGAAAAATTTGGAACCGCAACAGGGAAATTGCTTTTCAACCCAATTGATTCCTACACCAACCTTTGCCGTGGATTTCCACAATTCGGCTGTTCATTTTTATTTCAAGAACAAACCAAAAATGGCATGGAAAATATTTTTTCCCTCATTTATTTATTCCAAACGCAGGAAATCATTTACTCCGATTCCTTGAGTTCTTACAACAAAGGTCGACCTATCAAAACTGTTTTGCGAAAGAACCCAAAAATCGCAATTGCTTCGTGTAATACTGCGTGTTTGAAGGAATCGCCGGATGTTCTCCAGAAATTTATGCAAGTACAAGCTTCGAATTCAATTATAAGCGATATTCACTCAATTTCAAAGGGAAAAATTGATGCTATTATTTTTGAAAAAGCACCACTTTTGCAAATTCTTCCAATTGAAATGCTTGCAAAGGCATTGCGTCTTTCGAATAATCCTCTACCATTCACGGAAATTTCTTCAAAACTGGAGGGTGAAATCCTCGATGTCTTCTACTCGAACAAACTTCTGCAAGAAGAGCTTACAAAAAAACCCACAACTTCCATTTCGTTAAACATACAATGAAAATTGCAATTGATGGACCAAGCGCCTCCGGAAAAGGAACTTTGACCAAAATTCTTGCCGAAAAAATTGGCGGGAAATATTTAAACACGGGAAAGCTTTACCGCGTTGTCGCATTTAGCATCGATCCATCCGGCGATATACCTGCCCAAGCAATTGAAAATTCCGCAAACTTTTTGGAATTTCTTGAAAAATTTGGCGAAAATCTTGCAATATTTTCCCAAGAAAACAGTGAATTGACATCTCAAATTGCAATAATACCGCAAGTTCGTCAAAATTTGTTTCAATTTCAAGTGAATTTTGCAAATTCGCATTCGCCTGTAATTTTGGAAGGTCGTGATATCGGCACGCACATTTTACCAAACGCAGAATACAAATTTTTCATAACCGCAAGTGCAAACGAACGCGCAACACGCCGTTTCAATCAAGAAAAAACAAACGGTTTAAACCCAAATTTTGAGGAAATCCTCGATGCAATCACAAAAAGGGACGAACGCGATTCCACCCGCAAAGAAAACGCAAGCTTACCTGCGAACGATGCGATTGTTATCGATACCACACACCTTTCAATTGGGGAAAGCCTCGCACAAATTTTAACCGCAATTAAATGGCAAATATAATAAACTTCGGTTGCAGGGTGAACGCTTATGAATCGGAAATTATCAAGAAAAATAGTCAAAACCTTGATGACACCTACTACATCCTGAATTCGTGTGCCGTTACAAACGAAGCAGAACGAGAATTGGTGCAAAGAATCAAGAAAATTAAAGGCGAAAACCCTGATTGTAAAATAATTCTAACCGGTTGTGCAGCACAAATTAGCCCCGAAAAGTATTCATCACAAGTGGATTTCGTTCTTGGCAATGCTGAAAAACTCGACGAAAACATTTTCAATAAACTCGCAAACAACGAAGTTGAATTTAAGGAATCCAAGAATATTCAAACGAGCGACCGCCACGAGGACAAAGTCTTCTTTGAAAACAAGAAAATCGACGCAAAAGCTTCAAACAACCTTCTAGTCGGGGATATCATGACCGCAACAAACTTCAAACAGGAGGACATCGTCGAATATCAAGGCACGCGTGCAATTGTTCAGGTTCAAAATGGGTGTAATCATCGATGCACATTCTGCATAATCCCTTATGGAAGGGGCAATTCGCGGTCGGTTCCTGCGGGCGGAGTGGTTGGAACTATCAAAAATTTAGTCGAAAATGGCTACAAAGAAGTCGTTTTAACAGGCATCGATTTAACCGATTATGGGAAGGATTTGCCATCACAGCCAACTCTTTCGCAGTTGGTTCACCGCATTTTGAAAAATGTCCCGCAATTGCCTCGCCTTCGTTTGTCTTCGATTGATGTCGCAGAAACGGACGACGAGATTTTCCAAATTCTTGCAAACGAAGAAAGATTCATGCCTTATTTTCACCTAAGTTTGCAATCCGGCGATGACATGATTCTGAAACGCATGAAACGCAGGCACAACCGTGAACAGATTTTGGAATTCCACCAAAAAGCAACCGAAATTGGGCGAAAAATTGGCAAAAACATCGGCTTTGGTGCTGATATCATCGCCGGATTTCCCACTGAAACTGATGCTCAATTTGAAAATTCGCTGTCAATTATCAAAGATTGCAACATCGCTTTTGGTCATATTTTCCCATTTTCTGCGAAAAATGGCACTCCCGCAGCAAAAATGCCACAAGTTCCGCTCAAAATTCGCAAAGAAAGGGCGAAAATTTTGCGTGATGAAACGGCAATTCAGCTGGAGGCTTTGAAGAAATCAATGGCTGGCACAAGGCAAAAAGTGCTTGTTGAAAAAGGGAATAAAGGACATTGCGAAAACTTCGTTATGCTGGAACTAAACGGCGATTTTGCCGAAAATTCACTTGTGGAGATTGGGGTTTAGTGGTTTTTGAAATAAATATTTAAGTATTATTTTTGATTATTTCAAAATATTTTTTGCATTTTTCATTTTTTTTCCTTGACATTGACAAATTAAATATTTTATGTATGTAAATAAAGTTGATGGCAATATTTCGAATATTCATAATAATTTTTGCCAACATCGGTATTTTTAACTATTGAAATTTGGGCATTTTGAGAATAGTGATACTGTTTTGGACGCATATACCATACCGATGTATATCCTTCATAAATCAAATATTATACTTGTCAAGTAAATTTTCCACAATTTTAATTTTCCCTTGCAAAACAAATTTGCTTTGTTAATATTCGTTAAAACTATTGGAAAATATGGAAAAAGAAAGCTTGCTGTATCACGGCTATCAAAAAAAAGACGGCATTGTCCTTCACACGCAAAAAGATTGGGAAGGCATGCGAAAAGCCGGCAAATTGGCAAGTCAAGTTCTGGATTTCATAACTCCGCACATTAAAGAAGGTGTTTCAACGCTTGAATTGAACGACATTTGCCACGAATTCATCATAAAAAATGGAGCAATTCCCGCACCGCTGAATTATCACGGTTTTCCAAAGTCAATTTGCACTTCGGTGAACCATGTTGTTTGCCACGGAATACCTTCAAAGGATAAAATCCTCAAAAATGGAGACATAATTGGCGTTGATGTTACGGTTATTTTGGACGGTTACCACGGAGACACCTGCCGAACTTTTGGCGTGAAGCCAACGATTTTAGGCGAAAGACTTACCAATGCAACTTACGAAGCAATGATGGCAGGTATTGAGAAAGTCAAACCCGGAAACACATTGCGAGACATCGGCATTGCAATTGAAACGGTTGCGAAAAAGTATAATTATTCCTGCGTTCAGGATTTCTGCGGTCACGGAATTGGCAAAATTTTCCACATGGAGCCACAGGTTATGCACTATAATGAAAAATCGATTGATTATCAGGATTTGATTCTTGAAGAAGGCATGTTTTTTACAGTCGAGCCAATGATAAACGCCGGCACGCACAGAACTTTGGTCAGCAAAATTGACGGCTGGACGGCAACAACTCAAGACAAAAAACTCTCCGCACAGTTCGAGCATTCAATCGGTGTGACTTCCAACGGTTTTGAAATTTTTACATTGTAAATATGCTTTTAGTTATTGGAGTTTTATCCGGAATTTTAGCGATCACAATTTATATTTCTTTCAATTTAAGCGAAAAATTACAGATTTCACAAAAAAAAGAAGCAGATTTGAACATTCAAATTGCAAACAACACCGGATTAAAACAATACTTTGAGCAAATCGTTTCCGAAAAAGAAAAAAATATTCTGGAAATAAAACAACAATGCACGCAACAAATTCGCGAACTCAAAACTGATTACGAAAACCGCCTTTCCCGAAAAAAAGAAGATGAAGACAGGCTTCGCGAATCGTTTTCCAACATCGCAAACCAAATTTTAGAACAAAAAAACAAAGCATTGCAGGAACAATCAACGCAAAGTTTGCAAAATATTCTCAAACCATTCCAAGCCGATATCACCAATTTCAAACAGCTAATTCACACGGTTGAAAATAACAGAACGGTTCAACAGGCATCGCTTGAAACCCATATTAAATCGATGCAAAATGTGAATCAGAACATGATTCTCACCGCCGAAAACCTTACAAAAGCATTAAAAGGGGATTCAAAAGTTCAAGGAAATTGGGGAGAAATGATCGTTCGAAACATTTTGGAATCCGTCGGTTTTACTGAAGGACAGGAATACACCGAGCAAGGCAAAGGCATGGATTTACGCGACGAAGATGGCAAACTTCAACAACCAGATTTCATAATTCACCTGCCAAACAAAAAACACATAGTTCTTGATTCCAAAGTCTCCCTCACGCACTACGAACGCTTTTGCTCAACGGAAAATCGTGATGAAATCAAGGGTTTTTTAAACTCAATCAACACGCACATATCACAACTTTCGGCGAAGAAATACCACGAAAACCCACAACTTAACGCACCCGACTTCACCATGATGTTCATTCCAATTGAATCGGCGTATTTTCTCGCCGTTCACGAAGAACCGGATTTATACCAAAAAGCTTGGGCAAAACGAATCGCATTAGTCTGCCCATCCACACTTTTAGCGATGATCCAAACCATCAAAAACCTTTGGGAGATTGACATGCAAAACAAGAATACGCAAAAAATCGTTGAGCGTGCAAAACTCATGTACGATAAATTCCAAGGCTTTGTTGGAAGTCTTGACGGCGTTGGAAGGGGACTCGAAAACGCAACAAAATCCTTCGAAAATGCAAAAAAACAGCTAACAGAAGGCAGGGGAAACCTTGAAAGTCAATTCAAGGAAATGCTCTCGTTTTCCAAACTTGATTCCAAAACTTCCGATTCAAAAAATCTGGAAATCACACCGTTGATTAAAGACATAACCAATGAGGAGTTGATGTAGTTCTGAAGGCAAAATTTTTGTGGATATAACGAATGAAATGAGGAATATCCGCCGAAAACTTTGCAACCCCAAGTTGGGGTTCTTTACTTTGAAAGTTCGGAAATTCGCGTTCTATCGAACTGAATTGTAAGGTCGTCGTCTGTTAGAATTGCCCCAAGTCCACGCTCTAGAGTCTTTGCAACATCTTGTACAAGTGGGATAATCGTTTGCTCCCATAATGAAGATCGTGCCTCCACCATGTTTGAATAAGTGTTGTCGCCGGGAATTCCCAAAAGTTGAGATGGAACACCAAATGCGAGGGCAATTTCCCTTGCAGCAACATGTTTGTTTTCAATGAAGTCCATGTCTCGCGGGGATATTGACATTTCTTTCCAGTCAAGACCACCTTCTAAAATTAGCGGTTTTCCGTTATTTTCAACGCCAGAATGTTGGCTGTAAAGCTGTTCACGCAAATTTTCAAATTGTTCTTTTGTAAGTTTCCCGCCATTATTATATTCAGTCGCCTTCACAACCAATGCACCGGATGGTCGTGCTGAATTTTGCAGTAACGATTTTGAATATTTCGCCGCTTCGTTGTGTTGATCGATAGAATATTTCGCGGATTCCATCGCAGAAAGACCATAGAAATCATTTAATGGATTGAACGATTTTATGTGAATAATGTTGCAAGAGCCGTCGTTTTTTATAAGGTAATCTTCTTTTGTTTTTTTGTTTTTTTTATAACGATATCCAATAACATCGCCTTCATCGTTGCTTAGAACGGCGATTCTATCGGGTCTTAAGCAGGAAATTGAAGAAATTGTGCCGTCAAAGTTTGGTTGAACTAAAAGAAAAACATTGCCCCAAATTAACTTGTAGCTGTAAATTTTCTCCAGAAGATCATAGCAGGAATCTTGGGAGTTTGGTCTTGCAAAAACCTTTAGAAGATTGTGCGTTGTGTTTTCCAAGAACACGCCGTTTTGATCAACAATTCCAAATTTGAAATCAATAAACGAGGCAGAACGCGCAATCATTGCAATGCACCTGTGTGCAACGACATTTCGAACATAGCCCTCCATTGCAAATTGTTCGTAATTGCTTTGCGTCCAGTTTGCAGCATTTCCACCGATAAACATCGTCTGGAAAGCGGAATTTGTTGTCTGATTTGATGAATTTTTCTTGAAAAGATTTTGAAGCATATAAAAAACTTGAATAGTTATTTTGTTCATTTACCGTGCATCGACAACTAGGAAGCAAAAAATGTTAAAATTACTCATAATCGCCACAATAATTTTTGCCGGCTGTTCGAATCAGGAGGAAACCTCATCGCCAACACCACCGCAATGGTTTTTGGAAGAACCGCAAAACACCGAAACAACCCTTTACGGAACAGGACAATCATCCGAAAAAAATGCCTCAATTGAAAATGCACTTGCGAATTTGAAGGAAAAAATCTATATTTCCCTCTCGTCATCAACAATGGTTCAGGATTTCACCGCCAACGAAAACTCCGCTAATGAATATAAAAAAACCGTGCGAATGAAAACTCCGCCAATTAATATTCAAAATTACAAAGTTGAGAAAACCGAATTCAAAAAAGGCGAATACTACACAACAGTTTCCGTCGCAAAGGCAAAAGTTGTCGACCTCCTCAACGACAACCTCCTCACAAAAGGACAAAAAATCAAACCTCAAATTGAGCAATACAACCTTACAAAAAACATTGTGACTAAGGTCAAAATGGTGAGTCAAATCAACGCAAAATGCAAGGAATATGTTGAGCTTGAGCGGTTTTACAATGCCCTTGGTTTTGCAATGGACGAAAACTTCTGCCAACCAATTATCAATGAATACAATAATTTTGCAACGAAATATAAAGTCGAAATTGTCAATACGAACTCCGCAATTCACGATATCCTCAGCTACGCATTCGCAAAAAAGTTCACACTTCTCCAAAAAGCGGAAAACATAATAACATACCAAACTTCAGTGCAAACGACGCAAGTCAACAGCACGCATCTTGCCGGCTTGACAATCACAATTATGCAACACAATTCGCAAGAAAAATTTGAAAAAAAGTGCATCGGGAATTCAGCAACATCGCCTTCGCAAGCAACAAATGCGGCTTTTGAAGCGTGTTTGAATCAAGCAAAAAACCAAACATTTGAAGAATTTTTCAACTTATGAAAATAACGGTAATAACTCTTTTTCCCGAGGTCTTCCCCGGAGTACTTGGCATTTCACTTCCTGCAAAATCAATGGGCGTTGCGTGGAATCTTGAAGTTTGTAATTTACGGGAATACGGCATTGGAATTCACAAAAAAGTCGATGATGAAGTTTATGGAGGGGGCTCCGGAATGCTTATGCGTCCTGATGTTCTTGGCAATGCACTCGATCATTGCATCAAAAATTCCAACAACCCTCACATTTTATTGACATCACCACGAGGATTCATGCACACGCAAAAATCGGCACAGAAATTTGCGGAATCAAGCAGGGATATAATAATAATTTGCGGAAGATTTGAAGGTGTGGATTTTCGCCTTGTAGAGTTTTACAATATTGCCGAAATTAGCATTGGGAAGTTTGTTCTTTTTGGGGGGGAAGTCGCCGCAATGTGTATTATGGAATCAATAGTGAGACTCCTTGACGGCGTTTGCGGAAATTCTGCCTCACTTCACGAAGAATCATATTCGCCAAACACCGCGTTTGAAAACCTTATGGAATATCCGCAGTATACCCGCCCTGCAATTTGGAATGATCTCGAAGTTCCACCGGTTTTGTGTTCTGGACACCACTCCAACATCAAGTTATGGCAAATTGAAAGTGCAAAACAAGTTACGGAATTCTATAATGCACGCACGGATTTCATCGAAGAAGAATAAAATGAACACGATTTTCGCACCAATAAACAACCATGTAAATTCATCAGTTTGCACAATTAGAATTTCAGGAAGCAACATTTTTGCCGTTTCAAAATTCATTCCAAATATTACAAAAATTGAGCATCGAAAAACAATGCGTGTGAAAATTTTGGACGGTGACTCCCAACAAATTGATGACGCAATCGCCCTATTTTTCCAAAATCCAAAATCATTCACTGGCGAAGATGTCCTTGAAATTTCGCTTCATTCTTCAAGTTTCATAGTCTCCAAATTCCTTTCCCTGCTTGGATCCTTGCCAAATTTTACATTTGCAAAAAATGGGGAATTCTGTATGCGCGCCGTTCAAAATGGGAAAATATCACTGACACAAGCCGAAGGAATTAACAAGTTGATCCTCAGCCAAAGCCATGTACAACATAAGCTCGCGATGAACGAACTCAACGGAATTTGCAAGGATTATTACGAAAAAATTAAGCAAGACATCACAAAAATCATCGCACTTCTTGAAACTTTCATCGATTTTTCCGAGGAGGAAGCGATTTCATTCGAATTTCTTGCAAAAATTGAAGAAATTAGGCAAAAACTTGTGGAAAATCTTCAAAAAACGATCAAATTCTCGCAAAAAAAGGAAAATGTTGATATCCAAATCGCCATTCTTGGCAAGCCAAATGTCGGGAAATCGTCGCTTTTCAATGCAATAACCGAAAGTAGCGATGCCATTGTCTCGCAAATTGCCGGAACGACTCGCGACGCTATCCGTAAAACTGTCAATATCTCGGGCTTCAAAGTGGAGTTTATCGATACCGCCGGCATTCGAAATTCAAACGATGAAATTGAGCAAATTGGCATTGAAAGGGCGAAGGAAATCGCAAAAAAAGCCGATGTCATCCTTATTTTGAAGGAATTTGAGAGCGATGAAATTGAAATCAAAGATTTTTCCGGAACGATTATCACGGTTTTTACAAAAAGCGATATCCACCCACAAAGGCAATGCAAAACTGATTTTGTGAACATTTCACAAAGCAATTTTACCGCACTTGAGCACAAAATTCACGAAATTTTGACGGAGCAAATGTCGCACATGCAATCTGTTGGGTTTTCTTGCAATGAAAGGCAGAAATCGATCCTTATTTCCACGCAATCCATTCTTGAAAAAGCGGATTTATCCCTTCCTGTGGAGCTTCTTTCCGAACAATTTCGCCTTGCACTTCATAATATTTCGCATTTAGTTGGCGAAATTAACAACGAGGACATCCTTGGGGAGATATTCTCGTCGTTTTGTATTGGGAAATAATTATTTTTCGCAACAATTTGTGTGTTTGCAGCAGAAAAACTTCGCAAAAAATGTTTTAATCCAGTGCCAGTTTTTGCATTTATTCTTTGTTTGACAAACGGTTTGAGGCACATTCAACGCCGTATTTCGAATGACAAAGTGCATGATTCCACCATTTTTTATGTATTCAAGTTCGGGATTTGTGTTGATTCTTGAAATAATTGTGATCTTTTTTTTCGTTCCGTTGGAATATTCAATTTCCGCTTGAACTTCCTGCGATGGCGTCAGATTTTGTAAATTCTTGATCGAAATGATTTCATCGCCTTGTAAATTTAATGTTTTGCGAGTCTCTCCATTTTTGAAAACGAATGGCAAAACCCCCATTCCAACAAGGTTTGAGCGGTGAATTCTTTCGAATGATTCCGCAATAACTGCTTTGACTCCCAAAAGATAAGTTCCCTTTGCTGCCCAATCACGAGACGACCCCGTGCCGTATTCCTTCCCAGCAAAAACAACCATTGGTGTGTTATTTTTTTTATTTTCCATCGCAATTTCGTAAACAGATGAAATTTCGCCTGTTGTGAAGTTTTTGGAGTATCCGCCCTCTTTTAAAATGCCGTTTTCTGTTGCCATTTCGTTTTTTATGCGAATATTTGCAAAAGTTCCACGCATCATAACCGAGTGCGAACCACGCCTTGCACCATAGGAATTGAAGTCCGCAGGAATCACGCCATTTGCTTCAAGGAATTTTGCCGCTGGGGAGTTCTTTGCAATGTTTCCTGCTGGCGAAATGTGATCTGTTGTGATTGAATCGCCAAGAATCAGCAACGGTTTTGCGTTGATGACATCACCAATTTTTCCGCTAGAATCCTTGTTCATTCCTTCGAAATATGGCGGATTTTCAATGTAAGTTGAAGCGTTTTGCCAAGCGTATACATCGCTTTCGACAACCTTAATCGCCTGCCATTCCTTTGTGCCTGCGTAAATGTTTGCGTATTTTTCAACGAAAACTTCGCGAGTCACAAACTGCTTCATAACGGATTGAATTTCTTCATTTGATGGCCAGATATCCTTCAAAAACACGGAATTTCCGTTCAAATCAACGCCGATTGGCGAGGAAAGAATATCTTTTCGAACCGTACCAAGAAGTGCAAAAGCAACGACAAGCGGTGGTGATGCCAAATAATTCGCCTTCACAAGGGCGTGAACTCGCCCCTCAAAGTTTCGATTTCCCGAAAGAACGGCGGAAACGGTAAGGTTTTTTTCCGAAATCTCCCTTTCAATTTCAGGGTTTAGAGGTCCCGAATTTCCAATGCAAGTTGTGCAACCAAAACCAACGACATTAAACCCAAGCTCGTCAAGGTATTTCTGCAAACCGGATTGAATAAGGTATTTTTCGGCAACTCTTGAACCGGGTGCGAGTGAAGTTTTGACAAACGACGGAACTTTTAACCCCATTTCAACCGCTTTTTTTGCTAAAAGCCCTGCTGCAATCAACACCGATGGATTTGAAGTGTTTGTGCAAGAGGTTATTGCTGCGATAACGACGGAGCCATCACAAAGTTTATTTGCGTTTAGTGTTTCGTTTTGAATTGCGAATGTTTCGTCAAAGTTTGTGGGAACTGCATCAAGGTGGAGTTTATCCTGTGGGCGTTTTGGTCCTGATATACAAGGTTTTACGGTTGAAAGGTCAAGCGTCAAGGTATCGGTAAATTCAGCGTGATTATTCCCGCCAAAAACACCTTGTGCCTTTGCGTATTCACGCACGATTTCAATTTGCTCGTTTGAGCGACCGGTCAGATAGAGATAATCCAATGTTTTGTCATCAATTGGGAAAATGCCACAAGTTGCACCATATTCCGGCGCCATGTTTGCGATTGTTGCTCTGTCTTCGAGGCTCAGCGAAAGTAATCCTTCGCCAAAAAATTCGACAAACTTTTCAACAACTCCTTTGGATCGAAGCATTTGCGTGACTGTGAGGATTAAATCCGTCGCTGTAATTCCTTCGTTGAGCCTGCCCCTTAGTTCAAAACCGATGACCTCCGGCAAAAGCAAACTGACAGATTGCCCAAGCATCACAGATTCGGCTTCAATTCCGCCAACTCCCCAGCCAAGAACTCCAAGTCCGTTCACCATCGTTGTGTGTGAATCCGTTCCGACAACGGTATCAAAAAACAGGATTTCATCCCTTTGAGCAACAACAGGTGCAATGTGTTCAATATTAATTTGGTGGCAAATTCCAGTTCCGGGTGGAACAACGAAAAGATTGTTGAACGATTTTTGACCCCATTTAAGGAATTCGTAACGCTCTTTGTTTCTTTCCATTTCAAGGCGAGTATTCTCTTCGGCAGAATTTTTGCCTGCGTAGGAATCCACTTGAACAGAGTGGTCAATTACCAAGTGAACTGGTGCAATTGGGTTGATTTTGGTGACATCTCCGCCAAGTTTTTTTGTTGCATCACGCATGGCGGCAAGGTCAACAATTGCAGGAACGCCGGTGAAATCTTGCATTAAAACGCGATATGGAAGGTATTGAATTTCAAGGTCTTCACTGGCAGATTTTCCCTTGTTTTTCACCCAAGAAAGCACTTTGATGATATCATCATTGCTTGAATTTCTGGCAACATTTTCAAGAAGAATTTTAATTGAAAACGGCATTTTGGAAATATCAACGCCATGTTTTTGTGCGATATCGTTAAGGTTAAAAAACTGATATTTCTTTGCGTTCACTTGAATTTCGGGCATAATTTTGCTTATTAGTTCCTTTTAATTTATTACAAATAGAAAAATGGCACGGGGGAAATGTCAAGGAAAATGTGTTGGGTGGTTATGGTGTTTTATTTAAGTAATTCTTGATTACCCTGAAGACTTCTCCAAATTCTGAATCTACGAATGTATTTTTAATATCTTCGGTTTTTATACATTTAACCGCATTTTCGTAAATTTCACAGTATTTTTCCAGAAAAGATTTACCCTTGTCGTTGAAGTATTCTTTATTGAGTTCTCCTGATTTGTAAATTGGCGTAAAAGCACGAATTCCATTGACCGAACCCCGTAGACTTCCATTGACCGAATCCTGTCTAGTACTAGCTTCAACCAAGAACCCCATAAAAAAGTGGAATTTGTAATAATCAAAAGAAGGATTTGAACCTCCATTTTCACTGTTGTTGTTTAGTCTGCACTTATAAAGTGTGGCAAGCAATTTTGGTTCAATTAATTTAATATACTCCAAATCTGCAATTCTTTTGCTAAAACTTGATTGCCCGTGAATTTGCCACGCCAAAACGATGAGTGTTATTGCTCCAACAATTGTTCCGCCTATGTCAAGTTCAATGCCAATGCTCATTTTAATCTATCAATACCTAAAACTGGTGCCACCAGCCGGAATCGAACCGGCGACCTCGTCCTTACCAAGGACGCGCAACTACCAACTGTGCTACGGCGGCAACCTGATGGTTTTTTAAAATTGCGATTATGAAATTGTCAAGTTTTTTGGTGATTAATTTTGTATAAAATATAAAGACGAATTGTAAATGGCATTTTTTACTTCCCAATGGCAATGCTATCGCCGGAATATGCTTAAATGTTTAGTCCCAATAAATACTTTAGAATTAAAAAATTTGTGCTTCAATGATATAAAATCACTCAATTTTTATTTTTGCTATAGTGTACTAGTACAGTAGAACAAGAACGAATTTCAAGGCAACACCCCACACGCATCTCTTTCAGTTGTTCGGCTTTCTAAGCAAGTAAATCAAGCTTATGGTGCTACACAAACAACCAAAAATAACATAGTAAGCAGTGGTTACGAGCCCTCCATGTTTTGCAAAAAGAGTGAGGATCATCGGTGCAGTTCCACCAAAAAGAACGGCTGGAATGTTGTAACTCAAAGAAACGCCGGAAGAACGCACGGCAACTGGAAACGCGGTAACAAACAGCGTTGGTACAACGCCTTGATACGCACCAATTA
>CAMAVG010000003.1 GCA_945861605.1 Rickettsia typhi | reverse complement strand
ACTAAAAATTTTCCTTGATTTATAAAATCATCACTTTACAAGAACCCAATTCAGTTATTAAAAGTTAAAATGTCAGCAATTGCAGAAGCAGTAAATTTATTTGAACACAAAAACACAAAAAGAAGAAAAAGAGTCGGCAGAGGACGCGGTTCCGGACTTGGAAAAACTTGTGGTAAGGGTCAAAAAGGTCAAAAAGGACGCTCAGGTGTCGGTGGTGTTCGTGCCTTTGAAGGTGGTCAAACTCCTTTGTATGTAAGGCTTCCTCATCGTGGTTTCAACAACATTTTCCGTGTTGAATTCAAACCAGTGAACTTCGTTCAACTTCAAGAATACATCGATTGCGGCAAACTCGACGCTTCAAAAAAAATCACAATTGAGGATTTGATCGTTGCAGGCGTTATCAAAAATAAGGATCTTGTAAAAGTTCTTTCAAAAGGTCAATGTCCAAAAGGATTACAAATCGAAGCACACGCTTATTCAACTTCTGCTACCGCGGAAATTACAAAAGCAGGCGGAAAATTTGAAATCGTACAAGGTTTCGAACCTGTTTCTGAAGTTCAAGAATAGTTATGGCAAAAAAGCAAGTTAAACCAGCTTCTTCGGGGTTGATTTCCAAGGTGATTTTTACAATATTCGTTCTAATCGCCTATCGCCTTGGTTCCTTCATACCCCTGCCAAACATTGATGTTTCAATGCTAAGTTCTATTGAGAAATACACAAAATCAGGCGTTTTCGGCATGTTCAACATGCTTTCCGGCGGCTCTCTTGCCAGAATGTCAATCTTCGCCCTAACAATCATTCCATACATAACCTCGTCCATTATCGTCCAACTTCTAACATCATCTCTTCCAAGCTTAAAAGCCTTGAAACAAGAGGGCGAATCCGGACAAAAACAGATAAATCAATACACAAAATACGCAACAATCATCATCGCATTCTTCCAAGGTTTCGCAATTGCAAACGGAATTGGTGCCTCGGGTTTGTATCTTGGCGATGAATCTCACGGAACAATCTACCAAAAACTCAGCGTCGCATTGACATTAACCACAGGAACAATGATTCTTCTTTGGATGGGCGAACGCATAACCGCAAAGGGCATTGGCAACGGAGTCTCTCTCATGATCTTCGCCGGAATCATTTCCGACTTCCCCAAAGCCTTCATTTCCATGTTCGAATTGACTCGCAGCGGAGCACTTTCCCCAATTCAACTGATTTTCATCCTCGCAATTTTCATAGTTTCCATCGTGATGATCGTCCTTTTTGAGAAATCTTATCGAATAATAACCGTCCAACAATCAAAACAAATCAGCAGATTCGGCGGCACACAAACCGCAATGGGCACCGGTCAATTACCACTAAAACTCAACCCCGCAGGTGTAATTCCGCCAATTTTTGCCGGCTCGGTTCTCATGCTACCAGCCACAATCGCAGGTTTTATGCCCAACAGCACAAACCCAATAATCCACTTCATCGCGGGGAATATCTCCCACGGTCAGCCACTTTTCATCGCAATTTATATTGCCATGATTTACTTTTTCACATATTTCTATACATCAATCGTGTTTGACACCAAGGAAGTCGCGAATAATTTGCGTAAATCCAACACATTCATTCAGGGAATTCGCCCCGGCGAACGCACTCAAGAGCACATCGAAAAACTCACGAAATACCTGTGTTTCATTGGCGGTTCGTACATCGCACTCGTGTGCATAATTCCCGAACTTATGTCGTCAATGTACTCCCAATTTTACGCGATCGGAGGCACCGGACTTCTAATCGTCGTGAATGTTAGCACGGAAACAATCGCGCAATTGCAAGTCCACAAACTGTCATCAAAATACGATAAACTCTCGCAAAAAATGTAATATGTCACTTGTAATTTTCTTTGGAGCACCCGGTTCAGGCAAAGGCACGCAAGCAAAAAAGCTTATAGAACAAGGCTTTGAGCACATTTCAACTGGCGACCTCCTTCGCGAATGCAAAAACGACAAATCACACCCACTCAACGCCGTGATTTCCCAAAAAATGTCCGCTGGCGAGCTAATAAGCGACGAAATCGTGAACGATATCATATCGCACAAAGCCTCGCAAATCGGTCAAAATGTCATATTCGACGGCTATCCGCGAACAATCGCTCAAGCGAAATTTTTGGATGAAACCCTCGAAAAAAACTCCAAATCCATCTCAAAAGTGATTTTTTTCGATATCAACCCCGATGTCGTTGTCGACAGAGTGTTAAATCGCGAGGTTTGCCAATCTTGCGGTGCAATTTTTAATAAAAAATTCAACCCGTCAAAAATTAGTGGAGAATGCGACACATGCGGCGGAAAACTTGAACTCCGCGCAGACGACAACGAGGAAACGATTCGCAATCGCATCAAAATTTACAACGATTCCTGCACCGCACTTCTTGAATTTTACGCACGCAAGGTTGAAATTGTGAACGCCGCACTTCGCGAGGACGAAATTTTTACACAAATAGGCGCGATAATCAATGCGTAACGCGTGGAATTACCTGTTTTTGATCCGTTTTCAAGCCCAAATTGGCACAATTTTACTATTCATCCCGTGTTTTTTGGGGCTGATTTTCGCAAAATCGCTCACATTTGGCAATTTTTTTCTATTTCTGACTTGCGCGTTTTTTGCACGCTCCGTTGGTTGCATTTTGAACGACATCGCCGACAAAAAAATCGACGCAAAAACACAAACGACATCGCATCGCGTCATCGCATCAGGGAAATTGAGCGTCAAAAACGCGATTTTATTCGCAATTTTCCTTGTGGCGACCGCATTTCCATTGCTTTTTTTGCTTTCCAAGAACACTTTTTTGCCACTTGGAATTTCTGCGATTTTTGTGATAATTTACCCATACTCAAAGCGATTTTTCCCAATTCCGCAGGCGTTTTTGGGGGTGGTTTACGCAAGTGGATTCGTGATTTGTGCTTCTCACGGCTTGGATACGCCATTTTTTTTGCTCGATTTCAACGCGTTTTTGATCTACATTTCGCTTATTTTGTGGGTGATTTTTTACGATACAATTTACGCAAAACGCGATTTCGCATTTGATAAAATCAACAAAGTGAAGGCGTCAACGCTGTTTTTTGCAAAAATTCCACTGAAATCACTCACAGAAATGGAGCGGATAAACCTCGCGCTCATCGTCTTGTGTTTTACATCAAACGCGATCTTTTTCCTTGTAAAGCCTCACATTTTTGCAATATCTTGCAATTTTTTTCTGCAAATTTCATCGATTTTTGCAAAACCTTCAACGGGATTCAGGTTAAACTCTTTGTGCATTTTGCCAATGTTTTTTCTGTGCGTATAGCACCACCAACACCGTGGACGCCTCGATTTTGTTCGCAAAATTTGAAATCGGGGTTTGCAAAATCCCCCGTGGAGGTGCTTCGCTTTGCTTACACCCCCACAAAAAATTTTGCCTCCATTCACCCAACTTTCCCGGAAATATAATCCTGAGTTTGCTTATGTATTGGAGATTCAAAAACCTGTTTTGTTTCGCCGTGTTCGACAAGATTCCCCATGTAGAAAAATGCGGTTTTGTCGGAGACCCTCGCCGCCTGTTGCATTGAGTGCGTGACGATGACTATTGTATAATTTTTTTTGAGCTCCTGCATTAACTCCTCGATTTTTATGGTGGCGATTGGATCCAGTGCGGAGCAAGGCTCGTCCATAAGAATGATATCGGGCTTGATTGCGATTGTTCTTGCGATGCAAAGTCTTTGTTGTTGACCGCCCGAAAGCGATGTTCCTTTATCCTTTAGGCGATCCTTCACATCATCCCAAAGAGCGACTTTTTTCAAGCATTTTTCGACGATTTCATCCATTTCAGCCTTATTCTTACACATTCCGTGGATTTTTGGACCAAAAGCAATGTTTTCGTAGATTGACTTGGGAAATGGGATCGGTTTTTGAAAAACCATACCAACTTTCAGACGCAAAAGGACGGGATCAACCTTTTCGTGGTAGATATCAACGCCATCGATGAAAATTTCGCCATTTGTTTCGCAATCCTGAATTGTGTCGTTCATTCGGTTTATTGAACGCAAAAGCGAGGATTTCCCACAACCGGAAGGACCAATGAAGGCGGTAATTGACTTTTCTTTGATATCAAGATTGATGTTTTGAATAGCAAAATGACCGGAATATGTTACGCTGAGGTCTTTTATCGATATTTTATTCGCCATGGATTGATCCGTTTTTAAAAATAGAACTCCAAAATCATAACAGGCGGATAAATAATATTCAAGGAAAATTTTATCATCTTTGATTACATTTGTCTGCTGTGTGTGTTGTTGCGTGAAGAAACGCTTGATGCTGCTCTGCTTGCTGCATTCCCTATGGTAATAGCAAAATCTTTAAAGCCTTTGCTGACTTTCGTTGCTATTTTTTTAAAGAAATTACTAATTTTATTACCAATACCTGTTAGCGTGGACTCGCTTTGTCTTCGTTTTGTGGCGTTTAAGCTCGTCAATTGGTCAAGGTTGTTGACAAGCTGTTGAGCGTTTTCAAGGTTTTTCGTAGCTTGCTTAAGTTGTGCGGAGTTTGATCTTTTGTATTTCGTTTGCGATGGCGAATGTCCTGCGGAGTTCGGTATTTGTTGATCTTTCGTTTGCGTTTGCGGAAGTTTCGGTTGCGGAAGTTGTGCGGAGTTCGGATTGTATCTTTTTTGAATCTTCTTCCAACGATTGAAAAAATTTCTTGTCATGAGCTACCATTTCCTCAGGCGACACAAAAACTTCGAAATCTTTATCAAGCTTTCTCCGGTCACTTTCCATTTGCTTCCACTGTTCATTAACTTCTTTTTGTGCGTCTTGCTGAAGTTTCGGTTGCGATGGACTTTGTGCAAGTTGTGCGGATTGTGGTATTGTTTGGGATTGTTTAATATCTTTGCTGCTTATCACACTCACACGTGGACTTTGTATTGCCAGTTTGCGATCCAATGCAATTTCTTCGTTTATTTTGTTAAGAATGTCATCAACTTGTGATTATAGATCATCATTCGACATAAAACCGCTATCGAACGACATATCGCTTAAAGTCTCATAAAAAATTTTGTTTTTAGCCTCAATTTTCTCCAACAGTTCATTCAATTCCTTCTCATAAAGCATAAACCCTCTAAAAATTATTTTTCATCAAAAAACCATTTTTTTCTTTTTGCAAGGTTTTTTCAATAAACCCTTGATTTTTAATTCACAAAGGTTTGAATTGACGAAACAATCACAATGCAATTTTATTACAAGGTTATGTCAAATGATATCGCAATTTTAAAACAACTAAGGGAAATTTCCGGTGCCGGAATGGGAGACTGCAAAAAAGCACTTACAGAAACAGGGAATAACATCGAAGAAGCAATGGTTTGGCTTCGCAAAAAAGGTATGGCATCTGCTGCAAAAAAAGCGGATAGAGTTGCCTCCGAAGGTCTTGTTGGAATCAACATTCAGGGAAATCAAGCCGTTATTTTGGAACTTAATTCCGAAACGGATTTCGTCGCAAAAAACGAAAGTTTCCGCGGTCTTATCAAAGAAATCCTATCGCTAACACTTTCCGCAAACTCACTTGAACAAGCCCTTTCAACAAAAATCGGCGAAACAACAATCGAGGAAAAAGTTGCCGAATCTTCAGGAATCATCGGCGAAAAACTTGCCCTTCGCAGGTTCAAAAAAGTTTCTGTCAAAAACGGAGTAATCGCCAGCTACATTCACACAAGCGAAATGGCAAATACGGGTAAAACTTGCGTTCTTTTGGGCGTTGAATCTGACTGTTCAAACACGGATGCCCTCAACGAACTTGGCAAAAAACTTTGTATGCAAGCCGCGGCAATGCGTCCCCGTTATTTACACTCAAGCGAAGTTGAAACTTCAGTTTTGGACAAAGAAAAAGAAATTTCCCGCGAACAACTGGCTGCTCAAAAAAAGCCCGAAGCCGTTATTGAAAAAATTCTTGAAGGTAAAATCGCAAAATTTTACGAAGACAATGTCCTTCTAAACCAAATTTTCGTTATGGATAACAAAAAAACCATCGGCGATGTTGTAAAAGAAACAGAAAAAGCCCTTGGAACAACAATCTCGTTCACGGGTTTTGCTCTTTTCAAACTTGGCGAAGGTGTTGAAAAAAAAGAAGAAAACTTCGCTGAAGAAGTTGCAAAAATGGTTCAGTAATTGACAAATACACAAGTATGACGAAAAAATTCCGCAGATTCATTCCGCATTTAATCGTCATACTTGCCTCAATTGTGGCGTATTTCTTCTATAATTCCCGCACGCACAAGGAAAATCCCCCAATGCAAATAAGCCAAATTGAAGGTAAAAATTCTAAACAAACACAAGAAAACAAAAACTGCAACCCAGCACAGGAATTACTTCACGGTAAAAAATACGCAAATTCAGGGTGTTTGATACTCCAAAACGGCAAAATCCTTGTGATTTCGCGAAAAGATAAAAAATATCGCAAAAAACACGAAGAAACAACACATCAAAACGCCGAAAAACCCAGTCAGGAAAAGGTGAAAACCGCAATTCCGGGCGGAAGAAAAAAGCAAGACGAACTCTCGCCGTGTACTGCTCAGCGAAAAACTTTCGAACTCACGGGAATTGAAGCCACCGCCACCAAAAAACTTTTCACCGCAAAAAACGGATTTACCGTCTTCCTTTGTGAAAGTAAAACTCAGATTCCGCAATCGCAAAAGTTCCACGGAAGCGAAATTTCCCTTATAGAACCTGAGAAAATCACGAATTATAAATATCCGGAGCAACTCGCCGAAATTAAAAAATACCTTTCCGGTGCCAAATAATTAAGGTTTTTTTGGTTTTCTCAGCCAAATCATAAACCCCGTGTAGGCGAACAAAATCACCCCAATTCCGCAGAAAATTTGCACAATTCGCCAGATTATCCCAGCATTTCCAAGACCAACCCCCTTGTGCAACATTCCAAGCCACATAAGGAAATTTTCACCTTTTGAGTAATCTTTCGGGTTGCGGATTTCCAAAACCGTGCCATCGCCAGCAATAAAAACCGAAATTCCATGCCTGCCTTGCGTGTGATTTTCCGGGCGAATTGTGAAGCGATATGGTTCGTCTTTTTGAGGAAATTGAATTGAAATAATTGCACGATTCCCCGTAGATTCCACCACATTTTGCACCAGAGTTTGGAAATTCGCCGCCTGTTTTTGTTCGTGCTGAACTTGCGTTTTTTTGAAATCACGCACAGGCGAAACGCTTGAAACCATTTGGTTGAACTGCTTTGTGAATGCGAGGAATGTCCCCGTAAATGCAACGATTAACAACCCCGCAAACAGCCAAATTCCAAATGATTTATGCAAATTCACATTCAACGCCCTGCCTTTGAGTGAAAATTTTGGGACGGAAATATTTTTCAAATGGAATGCTTGTACTGGCAGTTTTGGAAGCCAGATGATCAACCCACTGATGCACATAACGCACAGAATAATCCCGACAAACCCCGCAATTGTTTCGCCAGTTTCCCCAAAAAGAAGTGTGTGGTGCAGTTTTAAAATCCATTTTTCAAATGTTGTGCCATTTTCAATTTTGTGCAGAATTAATGCCTCGTTTGGTGTTTTTTCAATTATCACCTGCTTGGAATTGCGGTTGGAATCCAAAAAACGCATTGTTATTTCGCCGGATTCCCCCTCCGGAAAACGAATAAATGCAAGCTTGTATCCATCAATTTCGTAATTTTTTCCAAAATCGACAATTTGCAAAACACTGCGTGAAATTTCACTTTTGTTCGAAAAAAATGCTTCCCCGTGTGAAAATTCTTTTTCAACATCCTTCACAAGGAAGAGCGTCGATAGAATAATTCCCGTAACGGAAATGATCAAAAGTGGGAGCGTTGTTGCAAAACCGAGCCACAAATGAATTTTTTTTGTTACTCGCTTGAAAAGGGACTTCTTTGGCTTAATTTGTTGCATAATTTTTTTTATTTTTGATGACTTTCAAACTTCTGACCACAACCGAATTAAATTGTGGTAGACTCCCGTTAATTGAGTTATTGTTTTTTGGTCGGCGTTTTGGTTTGTCAAGTTTTGAATTGATAAATCGAGTTCTGTTAAAATTGAGCGATTCTGCGAGGATCTCACCATTGATTGCACCCACATAAATGATGCGATTCTTGCACCTGATTTCACTGGCAAAACGCGATGTTGCGAACCAGATTCATACAAAACCAATTGCCCCGCAGGAAGTTTTACTTCAAAAGTGCCGAAGGAATCTTCAATTACAAGCTCCCCTCCTTCGTATTCTGATGGATCTGAGAGAAATAGCGTTGCGGATAAATCCGTTCGCAAGCGGTGTGGAGTATTTCCAATTTGGCGAACTGCACTATCGATATGAGTGCCATAATTCCCGCCGTTTTGATATTTGTTGAAAAGTGGCGGCGAAACTTTAAACGGCAAAGCGGATGACATAAAAACGGGATTTTTTTCCAGAATTTGCATAATTTCCATTCCAATTTCTTGGGTTATGGGATCAGAAATTCCCAATTGAAGATTATTTTTCACTTTCACGGATTGATGCCCAGCCGTTTCTTTGCCATCAATCCAATTTGCCGTTTCAAGTTTTTTGCGAATTTGAAGAATCTGCTCATTGGAAAGAACATCGGGGATTTTTATAATCATAAATTTTGCAATATTTTATTCATTTTATATCACAATTTTTTTTATTCAACGAATATATTATTCAGCAAATTAAAAACCGCAAGCTCACCCCACTTCAAAACACCAACGATCATACCCTCAAAACGGTGTTGCAAAATTCCCCGTGGAGGTGCTTCGCTTTGCTTACACCCCCACAAAAAATTTTGCCTCACTCCCCCAAAAAACTTAATCCAACTTAATGTTCGTCGTCAACAACAGGGTTCTTCCTGCACCCGGAATTACATGCGATGGGTGAAGTTGGTCGTAATAAAATTCGTTTGTGATATTGTAAATGTTCAACTGCATACTGATTTTTGGTGTAATTTGATACTTCGCCATTGCGTTGAATGTTATGTAACCATCAACTTTTTTAAGCGACCCCGCTGTGCTTCCCGAAATTGTGCCACCTGTGGAATCAAAGACGGTTATGGAGGCGACTCTTTGCGAAACGGCATTTGCACCACCACCAAATTCGAACTTTGGCGTCAACTTATAAGAACCCCAAATGTTTAAAGTGTGATTCGGCACATTAGCAAGCGGATTTCCAACTTGGTTTGTGTTTGTGCTTGAAAGAACCTCGCTTTCCATGTAAGCATAACTTGAAAACACTTGCAATTTTTCCGTAATTTCACCGTTAATTTGCGTTTCAAACCCTTTTACCATTTGGTTTCCACCGTTAACGGTTAAAAGGGAATTTGTAGGATCCGTCACCCTTGCATCGGTTTTTTTCGTTTGGAAAATCGCAAACATTGTGTTCAGTTTATTCTTGAAAAAGCCCCACTTTGTTCCAATTTCAAAGGTTTCGTTCATTTCCGGCTTAATGTTTTGCGTTGTTGCAGTCAGTGCAAAGGCTTCAGCAGAAGGGTTGTACGATGTTCCATAATTTGCATAAACACTTGAATCTTTTCGTGGCTTATAAACAAAAGATGACCTTACCGCTGGCATAATATCCGTTCTTGAAAATGATAAACCAGCAACGGATTCGTTATAATCTGCGGTGAATCTGTCAATTCTTCCACCTAAAACGATGTCAAATTTTTCGTTTGGGGAAATGGTATCGTTAAAGAAAACTGCTTGAGTTTGCGTCACGGTGTTCACATTTGTTCTTCCTAAAATTGTGCCAGAAAATGCAACTGGGGTTGGATCGGTTAAACTTGCATCTGGAACGTCCTTATATGTTGTTCGAATTGGGGAAGAAGTTTCACGCATCAATTCAATTCCTGCAATTAAATTATGTTTCACGCTTCCTGTTTCAAATTTTGTGCTTAAACTTGTTTGGGAATCAAGCATTGCTTCGGTGGATTGTATCGCAATTTGGTTTCGAGTAACTGTTGTTGGTGTTAAACCCGTTGTTTTTGCTTCTGTAACGCGAATATTTCGCTGATTATTTGAAAAACGAACTTGCTGGCGGAAAGTTGTGTTTTCTGAAAAATCGTGTTCAAATTTCGCGGTTGCCATGTCAACCGTCGCTTTAAAAAAATTCGAACCATCGGTGAATCCGTAATAATTCGTCCTTTTCACTTGCGATTGATTCGCAGGGCTAAGACCAATCCACGGAAGACCGTAATCTGGAACATTGTTTTCTTCTTGGTGAATGAAGCTTAGAGTTGTTCTGTTTTCAGAACCAATCCCAAACGAAACAGTTGGTGCAAAACCGGAGCGTTTGTTGTTTGCGTAATCCCTTTCTGCAACATTATTTTCATGACTAAGCACATTCAACCTGAAAGCCGCACCTTTAATTCCCTCAATTTTGCGGTTGATATCCACGCTTGCGCGTTTTGTCATATCAGAACCAACGGCAAGTTGAACATCGGTAATTTTTTCTTCTTGTGCTTGTTTTGTTTCTTGGTTGATAGTCCCCCCCGTTGAACCACGACCAAAGCCAATAGAAGAAGGACCTTTCACAACATCAATTTTTTCTGTGTTGAATGGGTCGCGTGTGTATGCACCAAAATCACGCATACCATCAACGAAGAAATCTGAGCGAGCAGTGAACCCGCGAATTGTCAGGTTATCGCCTTGACCAGCCCCAGCTTCACCAGCTGAAAGACTTATTCCCGCAACATTTCTAAGGGCGTCTTTCGTTTGCGTCAACCCTTGGTCTTTCATCAATTGTTTTGGAATTATGGAAACAACCTGCGGAATTTCGTTTATCGGCTGGGAATAAATTGGCATTGAGGTTTTTTCGGAATTGTATCCTTTCTTTGTTTTCGATGATTCAACCGTTACTGTTGGCATTTGCGTTGATTCCATACCAAAAGCGGAAAACGACAAACCAAGTGCCATAACGGTGCTAACTGCTGTTGCGACTGTTCCCGTGCGAAGTTTTACTGCGTGTTTTGATTTTTTCGACATATCAAACAGAATAATGATAATCATTCTTAAATGATAATGATTTTCAATGTCAAGAATTTTTTAATAACTATTATCAATTTTTTCCATCAACAGCAAAACCGATGTTTGCAACCCCAATACGGGAGGCTTCCGCAAGAAGAAACGCGACGGTGGAATATTGTGTTTGGGAATCTGCTCTTATAAGAATTTGTTCCTTTGAACCTTTCATTTCCAAAAGCTTTTGCGTTAATTCTTCTTTGGAGATTGCTTGTCCTTCCCAAAAATATTCCCCATTTTGCGTGATTGAAACCGCGACTGGCTTGCTTTGCGAAATTGAAACCGAAGCAGTTTTTGGTAAATTTAATGCGATCGACTGTTCCAAAACCGGTGCCGTTACAAGGAAAATCACCATCAAAACAAGCATGACATCAACAAGTGGAGTTGTGTTGATTTCGGCATTTGGTGCGTGGAAATCTTCTTTTTCAAATGGATTAAACGACATTATTTTCCGGAGTAAATTGTGAATTGTTCGCAAATGTGGCGAAGATCCTGAATTATGAGGCGGTTGTATCGAAGAAAAATGTTGTAGGCTATCGCCGCCGGAATTGCAGCAAAAAGACCAACAGCCGTCGCGGTTAGAGCCTCCCCCATTGGTGCCGCGACAACGCTTAAACCAGCACTTCCTTTGGTGGAAATTTCTATCAAAGCACCATAAATTCCCCAAACCGTTCCAAAAAGACCAATAAACGGCGAAGAACTTGAAACCGATGCAAGAAGGGTTAGCCCTGAATCAAGCTGGATTTTAATGATATCCAGTTTTTGTGCTAAATGAATTGCCAAGATCTCCCTTCTTTCATTTCCTTCAATTGTTGAAAGTAGCGGTTGAAGATTCTTCATTTCCGTGACAATTTCACCAATCAAGCCCTTGTGTTCTTGGCTCAAAGAAGAAAGAATTTGCGGACTGTTTAAATATTCCAAGCGAAATTTTGCAATTGCCTTGCGTTCGAATTTCAAAACCAAAGCCTTTCGAAAAATTACATACCACGAAACAAAAGACATTCCAACCAAAAGCAAAAAAACCGCAATGAGGACAAAATTTCCTTGTGCAAAACTGCTTAAAAGATTCATATATCAACTTAATTTAAATTCAATTGGCACAATAACACTTGCAACAACGGGCTTTCCATTTTGCATCGCAGGAAGAAATTTCCATTTGCTAACGGCATTTTTTGCGGAGTTATCAAGGGTGGAGTATCCGCTTGATTTCGAAACTTCAACCATTTTTGCAAAACCGTCCGTTGAAACTTCAACAAGCAAAAGGACTTTTCCTTGGACGCCGGAATCCTTTGCGGATTGTGGATATTGCGGTATTTGATTGTTTAAATACGAAGCGTTGAAAATGGGTTCAGTAATTGCAGAATTCACCGCTTTTGCGTTATCACTTTCCTTTCCTGTGGTTTTGAGTTCACTTGATTTCCTGCCATCGGTTTTTTGGGTTTTCGTCGTTGATGTTTCCACAATTTCAACATTGGAAACCGATTTTTCCGCTGAAGAATGTGCGACGAGCGTTACTTGAATTGACTGCGGAATGATTGATATTTCTGAATTTTCAAACCCATGAACAAAGCACAAAACAAGGCAAATGTGGAATAACCCCGCCATTGCTATGGCAGAAATTCGTTCATTTTTATGGAATATCGCAAGCATTTTTCAGCAATTTGTTACTATTTTAGTAATTAAATGATAATGATTTTCATTGTCAAGTGATTTTTGATCGCCATCGGTAAAACATTTATTGACAATTGCCAAATAGTCTTTTTTTGTGTAAAAAAATTTTGCTTATATTATGTCAGAAAAAGTCGTTTTAGCGTACTCCGGTGGGCTTGATACATCCGTTATATTAAAATGGTTAATTGAAGAAAAAGGTTACGAAGTTCACACTTTCACTGCGGATTTAGGACAAGGCGAAGACAACATGGACGAAGTTAAAGCAAAGGCTATCAAAACCGGTGCAAAATCTGCCGCAGTTATGGATCTCAAAGAAGAATTTGTCCGCGATTTCGTCTTCCCAATGTTTCGGGCGAATGCTCTTTATGAAGGTTCATACCTTTTGGGAACTTGTATTGCTCGTCCATTAATTGCACTTCGTCAAATTGAAGTTGCAAAAAGCGTTGGTGCAAATATTGTTTCCCACGGTGCAACAGGCAAAGGAAACGACCAAATCCGCTTCGAACTTGGTTACTACGCCAACATGCCAAATGTTAAGGTTGTCGCACCTTGGCGTGAATGGTCATTGACATCAAGAACACAAATGCTTGAATTCGCACGCAAGCACAACATTGAAATCCCAATGGGGAAAGAAAACGAACCACCATATTCAATGGACGCAAACCTTCTTCACCTTTCAATCGAAGGAAAAGCACTTGAAGACACTTGGGAACCCGCAAAACGCGATACCTACATCCGCGTCAAACACCTTGACGAAACCCCAAACGAAAAAGAAACAATTGAAATCGATTTTGAAAAAGGCGATGCCATTGCCATTAACGGAGTCAAGCTCTCGCCTGCGAATCTTCTCACAAAACTGAATGAAATCGGTTCAAAACATGGCGTTGGAAGGATTGACCTCATCGAAAACCGCTTCATTGGAATGAAATCCCGCGGAATTTACGAAACACCCGGTGGAACAATTTTACTTCACGCTCACCGTGCAATTGAATCAATCACCCTTGATAGAGGAACAATGCACTTGAAGGACGAACTTATGCCAAAATACGCGGAGTTAATCTACAACGGATTCTGGTTCTCCGGCGAAAGACAAATGCTCCAATCCGCGATTGATTTCTCCCAAGAAAAGGTCTCCGGAACTGTGAAACTTTCGCTTTACAAAGGCAATGTTTTGATTGAAGGAAGGAAATCACCACATACACTTTTCAACAAAAATGTTGTAACATTTGAAACGGATTCGGTCTACAACCAAAAAGATGCTGAAGGATTCATTAAACTTAACGCATTAAGATTCCGCCTTCGCGATATCTAAACCCACAAAGATGAATCAGAAGGTTTCACCGCCTTCTGATTCCACCACGCAAATTATAAATCCCCGTTTTTTTGTAAATCAATAATCGCGTCAAGGAGATCCTGAAGATTTGCCTCGGCGTCAAGCCCTTGTTGAATAGTTGCACGGTTGTCTTTGCTCATAATACTTGCGGTTTGAACTTTTGGATCTCCGTAAGGATCCACAACCGTATTCTTCCCGTAAGCAACTGCGATATCCGCTTTTTGTTTATCCGTTAGATATTCCGAAACACCCATAGCGTGTTCAATATCGGAGGAATTCGCCTCAAGAGATGTCTTGAGTTCACTCAAACCTTTTTCGCTAATTGCATATTGTGCCAAGGCTTTGTCGTCATTTGTCATTCCCTTTGTTGCAATTTCACCGTATTTTTGAAACAATGCGTCAATGTCAATAATTCCGTCGATTTCATCAATTTGTTGTGTAACAGGAAGCGAAGTGTTTAATGCAATTGCGGACTTGATATCGTTTTTTGCATTTGCGATGTAACTCGCATTTGTATTAATTCCGGATTCAAGCATCATGACATTGGTGAAGCCTCGGCATAAATACGCTTTTACTTTTTCCGTCGCAGCATATTTCAAAACCTTGTCATTCATCATGATTATTTGCACGGAATACATTGAATATTTGTTTGCATCTTTGTAAACTGTACAGACCGTTTCATCGACCTCACCCGTTGTCGACTCATAATTGTCAAGATTCTTCCCAAGCAAACACCTTCCAACACACGCCGATTTCCCAAGAAACGATTGAATGACCGTTTTGAAATCCGCAAATGAGGAATTGTTAAAAAATAAAGAGGCATCGTTGTTTGTATCACGCACACCCTCGTACCACTTTCCGTCATAACGATTCGCAACATCTGCGAGGCATTGGCTCGCTTTTTTACACGAATATGCTTCAGCCGTGCGTAGTAAATACCACGCGGCACTCATTGTGTCATCAAATGTCAGATTCTTGTTAAAATACGCTGAAGGCGTTGTAAGTAGGTACGATTCATCGAATTTTACAACCGCTCTTGCTTCGGTAATCGCCCTTCCGTAGTTCTTCAAGTGGGAATTCACAATTGAACGGTAAAACTTCAGTTCATGTAACCGCTTTGTGTGTAATTCCTTTGTTGTGGCATCTTTTGCATCATCGATTTCTTTTTCAAGATTATTTATGTCGTTTGTCAAGTTTTTGGATTGAAGTTTCCAATCCTGCTTTATGCGTGTGATATCCTTGTATTGATCGGGGTGTATCGTGATTTTTTCATCAGATTTCACGGCGTGATCAACTTTATTTGAAACAGTTGGCACGGATTCTTTCACGCTCACACCCTGTTTTGCATTTTTTTTATTGCTCAAAATAAGCATTGGAACTTCCCTTTTTCTTTTTGAAGAATTGTCAACTTCCTGTGCGAAAGCCTGCGAAATTGAAAAACTTGATTGCAAAAAAATTATAGCAAGAAGAAAAAATTTCATAAATTACATACTAGAGAGAGGCTCAATATTGAAAATATCGAAGATTAGCTCAAAAACTTTTTTGGTTGCAAGAATAATGTTCAAACTGGATTGATTGTGTAAATCATTACCATCAAGGAGGAACCTCGCCAGTTGGTTTGAATTTCCAAGCGTCCATGTTGAGTGAAGTTCTCCTGCAAGGGAGTACGCGTAAAATGCAAGATGGTGAGGCTCATGATTCTTCACGGCAACTGCTAAAATTGAAGGAAATTCAACAATTTTACGAACTAATTCGCCAAAGTTTTCGTTTATTTGCGAATTCGAAAAATCGGATTTCACAGCAATATTATTTTCTTGAAACTTTCGCAAAATTGAAGAAATTCGTGAATAGGCGTATTGAATGTAGAAAATCGGGTTTTCTTTTGTTTGCTCTTTCACTTTCTCCACATCAAAATCCATATGTACATCATTTTTCTTCGTGAGCATAATAAAACGCAGAATATCCACATGGACTGATTCCAAAATGTCATCAACTGTGACGAAATTCCCCGCCCGTTTGGACATTTTAAACGCCTCGCCATCTTTCAAAAATTTCACAATTTGGCAAATTTTGATATCAAGACTAAAGTTTTCTGTCGCGATTGCTTTTGTCATGGCTTGAAGACGGGAAACATACCCAAGGTGATCCGCCCCAAGAACCATAACCAGATTGTTGAATCCACGGTTGATTTTATTGCGATTGTAGACCATATCCGGCACGCAGTATGTATAACTTCCGTTGTTTTTTTGAACGACGCGATCTTGTGAATCGCCGAAATCTTTCGTTCTAAAAAGCGTGCATTCGAGTGGCTCCCAAGTTTCCAAATCAACGGAGCGAGGCTTTTCCGGAACAGCCTTGTAAATTAGGTTTTTCGCCCAAAGTTCATCAAATGCTTTGGAAATTGCATCGGAATTAACAATTTCTTTTTCAGATGAAAAAACATCGTGCTTAATTTTCAACTTTGCAAGTGTTGATTTCACCCAGTGCAAATTCCATTCCGTTGCAAATTGTTTGAAAATTGCGTCGTTTTCTTGTAAATCATTGCCGAATTTTTTGCGAATTTCCCGTGCAATATCAACAATATATTCCGCAGGATAGCACCCTTCCGGCACTTCAATATTTTTGCCCAAAAGCTGACGATAGCGAATAAAAACCGATTTTCCAAGAACCTCAATTTGGTTTCCGGCATCGTTAATGTAGTATTCCTTCGTAACATCAAACCCTGTTTTCAAAAGAAGTGTGGAAAGGACGTCTCCGTAAATTGCACCGCGTAAATGACCAACATGCAAAGGACCGGTTGGGTTCGCCGAAACATATTCAATGTTGATTTTCTCCGATTTTCCGATATCCGGCAAATTTTTTGCTTCCACGATTGATTCCATCATTTCAAGAAAAATGGAATTTTCAACGCGAATATTGATGAAAGCAGGCTTTGCAACCGTGCATTCACGCACAAACGGGATTTTTGCAATCAATGGAGCAAATTGCTCTGCAAGTTCAATTGGGGATTTTTTTTCAATTTTTGAAGCAACCATTGCAATGTTTGTGGCGAAATCTCCGTGCGATTTATCCCGTGGATATTCACAAACAAAGGGAACTTCCTGTGAAATTCCACAAGCTTTGGCAATTTCGCTGCGAATATATTCCAAAATGTTTTTCATAAATCTTACTTCAGTTTCTCCTCAATTAATTTTGCCATGTTTTGTGTTCCAAAAAGTGCGATGAATGAGCCAACTCTTGGTCCTTCACTTTGCCCCAAAAGTGTGCGGTAAATACAGGAAAACCAAGCTTTGATATCGAATTCAGATTCCATCGCAATTGCATAAACACCATTTTGAAGAACTCCTGCATCAGTTTCTTGCGTTGATTTACAGAACTCCAAAAGTTTTTCCAGCAAAACCCTTTCTTGCGAAGTTGGAGCATCAAACTTTTTATTTGGCTTGATGTAATGCGTGTAATAGTTAATCGATTTTGCGACCATTTCGTCCAAAAATGGGAATTTTCCCTTGTGCAAATGCGGTGCATATTTTTGAATGAAACCCCAAAGAATGTCGTCAGAATCAGGGTTGCAAACGGAAGCAAGGTTCAAAATGAGTGAATACGAAATTCCTTCAAGACTGAACTGCGGAACATCACCTTTATGAATATAAAACGCTGGGTTTTCAAATTTACCATCTTCATTTTTCCAAAACGAATGCACGAACGCGATGTATTCGTCAACCGCTTTTGGAATTGAAGCAAAATAGAGTTTTTTCGCAGTTTTTGGCTTTTGAAACATAAATAGCGAAAGGGATTCCGCCGGTGCACAAGCAAGCCATTCTTCAACAGAAATTCCATTTCCTTTGGATTTTGAAATTTTCGCACCATCTTCCCCAAGGAAAAGTTCATAACAGAAATTCACGGGCGGTTTTGTTCCCAAAATTTGGCAGATTTTTTTATAAAGTGGTTCATTTGCAAGGTGATCCTTCCCAAAAATTTCGTAATCAACACCAAATGTGTGCCATCTTGCACCGAAATCAACCTTCCATTGAAGCTTGCATTTTCCGTTTGTAACTTCGGTTTCAACTTCTTCACCAAGTGCGTTTTTGTAGGTAATCGTCCCGTTTTGTTTGTTGATTGCAATAACGCCTTCTTCAAGAACAACGCCGGTTTTATTACAAATTGGCATGAATGGTGAGTATGTTTGTTGGCGATCCTCCCCCAATGTTGGAAGCATAAGCTTCATAATTTCATCATATTTTTCCAAAACCTTCAACATTGTTGGATTGTATTCCCCGTTTTTGTATTTTTGAGTAGCCGAAATGAACTCGTATTCAAAATTGAAGCCGTCCAAAAATGCACGAAGACGAGCGTTCATATTATGCCCATAGCTTTCGTGTGTTTGGAAGGGATCGGGGACTTTTGTCAGCGGTTTTTTCAAATGCTGTGCAAGAATTTCCTTATTTGGAAGATTTTCCGGAATTTTTCTAAGACCGTCGATGTCATCCGAAACACAAACAAGACGCGTTGGAATTTCAGGATACAACCTTTCAAACGCAAACTTTACGAATACCGTTCGAACAACCTCGCCAAATGTTCCAATGTGTGGCAAACCCGAAGGACCATAACCCGTTTCAAACAAAACGAAGCCTTTTTCAGGCGTCTTTCCATTAATTTGCTTGTGAATTCTTTGAGCCTCCACAATTGGCCACGCTGTCGAATTTTGCATTTATTTAGATAAATTTTTCAAGAATTTTAAAGGCAAGCATTAACGAAAAAACAGTACCAGTAACCTTTACAAGCATCATATTAATCTGATTTTCCAAATCTTTTTTGTTGGAATCCATTTGAAAACGCAATTCTTTAATGTCTTGTCGTATTTCAGATTTAATAGAATTTGCATTATTTTCCAATACATCAACCAAAACATTTACAAACGCTTCAGATTGAGCATCCGTAAAGCCTGCTTTTTCAAGGTTTTTCACCGATTTGTGCGTATCCAGCATTTTTTATATAAAACTTCGTTCATGATTCAGCATTGGCAACAAAAACTGTTTTGTCAAGAATCATTTTCCCCATACTTCCGAAACAACGCAAATGTATTCCACAAAGGGCATAATATCCGAAATTTCCTCCATATTTTCCGCAGTAATTCCCCCGATTATCGAAATTTTCGCATTAGAAACATTCGCAAATTCCACAATTGTTGATTTCTCACAAACAGGAGCATTCTTCTTTGTTGAACTTGGGAATATCGCCCCAAATGAAATGTAATCCGCCAGTTCAAACATTTTCGCCCTTGAAACTGAATTGTAACAACTGACTCCCGCCGTTTTGGAGCTACTCTTTTTAAAAAATTCCAATTCTTGAAGACTTGCGTCTGAACTCCCAACATGTACGCCAATATTATACTTCAACGCAAGGGAAATGTCGTCGTTCAAAATCATTTCCACTCCATAATTTTCACACAATGGCTTAATTTTCAAAATTACGCGTTCAAGTTCATCAGTTTCAACATTCTTCAAACGCAATTGAAACAATGCAGGCTTGAATTCCAGTTCAAAAATTTCCTTTAATTGCAAAAGAAACATCGGGATATCTGAAATCACTTCGGGGGAAATTAAGTAAATTCGTGCCATATTTTATTAAAAGTAAATCCTCACACCACCGGAGGCAATGTAATTCTGAATATTGATATCATTAATTGGTTGAGTAGACTTAAACTGGGCATCAAAATGAAGAGATTCCGTGAATTGGTATCGCAAACCAACGCCGTAAACAAATGCGGGCATGAATTTAAACATTTCTTCATCCGTTGTTAAATTATCCGCTGTTGCACTTGATGTTCCAAGCGTTCCAAGTGAGAACCTCAAGAAGTTCCACCTTGAAATTAACCCGCCGCCCAGCGTTGCATATGGAACGAATTTCGCAATTCTATCATTCGAACTTTCACCAAAGAAATTTAGGAAATCCAAGTTGCGACTGTAAGTAAAGGCAAGGTTTCTTTGAATATATTCCACATTGTTGTACCTAATCGTTCCAACTTGTGCATTGCCAGTTGCATCGGTGTAATCATAATTAACAGCAATACCATTGGCACTGTTATCAGAATGTGTAAACGACTTTTGGTAAAACATAACCTCCCACTCACTTGAAGTTCTTTTGCTGAGTCTTTTCCCATAAGAAGCACCCAAGCCAACGCTTCTTTGATCAAGCAATAACTGGTTTCCGTTTGCACTTGTAATTGCATTGAAGGCGGCGATTCCAGCCTTTTGCAGTACAGTTGAACCCGAAACCTTACTTTGGTAATTATTCACAACCGTTGGAAGGGCGTAGATGTACCTAAATGCAATGTAGCTTAACTGCGGAACTTGTTCCTTTAACGAGACATGCCTGTAATGTTTGCGGAGCCTTGCAAGTTCTTCTTGAGTCGCCTGCTGGTGTCTTGGATTATACTCATCGTAATTCAAAATTTCAATCTTTTCGGAATCTTCCGGCGGAATATACTGTTTGTGTTCCATTGGAAGATTATTTAATTTCGATGAAAACACACCTTCACCACTTGTAGATTTAATCTGTGCGTTATAAGTTCCATACTTAAACGCTTCCTCTTCGTCATCTGCTATTGCGTTTATGGAAAACAGTGAAAGAAAAAATAGGAGTAGAATCATAAACTTATTTACATTGCATTAAAAGTGTGCTAGTATAGTTATAAGGTTTAATATAAGTACTTTTGAAAAAGCAAGTTTTGTGCAAACAATGAATAAAGTTTTTATCACTTTAATAATTATTATGGGAATGCAATCGTGTGCAGATGCACCAAAGGACTGGCATTCAACAGTTGGAAGACCATACCTTATGCGAATTGATCCAAAACAATACGAAGTTTCCGATAACGACTGGAAAGAAGGCTTTAACGATGGCTGCGCAACAGCAATGCAGATTATGTCCACAGGTTTGAACACAATTAATTCCCCACAAGTTGATGGCTGGAAAATGACAGGGCGAAACAAATTAAACCCCGATTCCCCGCACCCTGTTATTAAGTCTGGTCCAACTTACACGGTTGGATACATGGACGGCTACGAACACTGTACATATCAATACGATTGGTGGGTTTTATGAAAAATATATGAAAAAAATATTATTACTTCTTGTTTGTTGTCTGGAATTATACGGATGCAAAATTCCTTATAAATTTCCCGTCGGAATGCCAACGCGAAACAACCTTTTCAACCATACGCCTGATGGTCCGCCTGATTTCCAATACGGTTGGGAAAACGGATGCCAAAGTGGGGCGGCACCACACGCCAGCTTTTTTTACAGCGATGTTGGGACTCTTGCCTTTAAAAAGGATTTCAAATACGCCGATGAACACCCCGATTACGAAGTTGGCTGGCAAATGGGTTTTTGGTATTGCATTCGTATTGCTGAAAGACAGGACGGTTTCCATGGTGGAAAATTCCAAGGTTTGTGATAAAATTTATTTAATAGAAATATGAGGACTATCTTTTTTTGGGTTGGAATTTTAATGTTCCTAACATCGTGCTGGCTTCCGGGAAGGGATCTCTCGCAAGCAACATTTATTGAAAAATCCAATGCTTCTCCTGTTCAAAAACGAGCAATGTGGGAAGGGTGTATGATAGCAAACGCCCGCGAGAATGCTCCAACTTCAGTGCGTGACCTCTCCGAAGTCTCACTTGATGGTTCAATGACAACAAGTGGGGAATATAAAGCGGCTTATTCCTACGGTTTTTATTACTGCCATACTGCGAAATCCATGTATGGTGCTTCATACACACGCTCGGGCTGGAATATGATGGGTTTCAAAGGTGATAGCATTGCGTATAAATCAGAAATGTGATTAAATTCTTGCATTTGCCTTGAAAATGTGGTATTGTTTGGTATATCTTTAATGAATTATGAAAAAAGTTTTTCTCCTTCTTGGAATGTTGATTCTCACGCAAATGCAAGCGTGTTCGTATGTTCAAAAAAAAACGGTTTATAGTGTTCCAATGCTAAACAAAATTTTGGAAGACGACACAATGGACGAAGTTGTGAAAATGGGTTTGTTCGACGGCTGTTTTTCAGGTTATTCGGCAAGGGGTAACTCGTTTTATAAATCAATGTTTTATTTCAGGCAGAACCCCGAATTAATTCACGATGATAGATATCGCTTCGCTTGGGGTCGTGGCTATGGTGCGTGTTTTCCTGAAGCAATTATGTGGACATACAACCAACCGCTTGGAAGTAAATTTGTGAACACTGACGGTCTTGGTAAAATGATTCAACCGTTTCATTCATCGGTTGATATGCCAATTGGTGGTGGAGATGCCGATTCAAAACCCGTTGGTTGGTATTTTGATGAAGATGTCAACAGGGGGATTCCCGGCGTTGCAAACTATGGTTCGCCGGATAACTTCTTTGGTGCTTTTGGTTCTTGTCAATTTTGTGGAAAATAATTATGAAAAATTTTTTGGTAATTCTGATGCTTTTGACATCGTGTTTGGCATCGTGTGTTGGGGAAAGCGGAACGACATTTGGAAATCTTTTAAAACCGGGCGGAAGGTTTATGTCCTACATGCCAACGAACACAAGCGATGCCTACCAACAAGGGTGGAAGGAAGGTTGTGAATCCGGTTTGAGCATTTTTGGTCACAATTTCCAAAAACATTTCTATGTCTTCAAAAAAGACCAACGATTCTACGGAACAAAATTCGGCGATGAACGCGATTTATTCAACGGAAGGGAAATAACCGATAGAGACAAAGGCGATTACACAGCCGCTTGGGGTGCAACATACTCTTGGTGCAGGCATGTAATGCTTGGAACGCAGGCTGGTGGAAAAAACCTTATGAGGCCAAACATTTCCGGTGATAACGCCCTTGGAAACTTCGGAAGAATGCAAGGTATGGATCAAATTGTGGAACTTCAGAATTGGGATCAGGCAAATACAAACGGATTTTACGCGAACTGGTAATCTAGTGTAATTTTTCATCGGTAATTTCCTTGATTTTCCCAAATTTCGTACAATGGTTGCAAAATTTTTAAGCATAAATGCGAATTTTAGTCATTTCCCTTTCGAAAATTAGTAAGGCGTTTTTGAAAATTCAACAAAGCGTTCAAGTTGATGTCTACTCCCCAAATTCCACAATTGAAGAATTTAATTGCGTGAATGATTTTGCGAATCTGAACGGAATTTACACGCACATTTTCCTTGGTTGCAAACCACAGCATATTGAATCCGTTTCACAAACTTTGCCATTGAATTTATATAATTCCCAAACAGTTTTCATTTCAGTCCTCGCCGGAATAAAATCCGAAAAAATAAAAAAATTATTCAAAACGGAGAAAATCTTTCGCGTAATGCCAAGTTTAGCCTTCGCATTTGGAAACTCATTCCTTGCGTATCATACATCCGGAATTGACAATGAGGAAGCGCGAAATATCAAAAATCTTTTTGGAAACAACTTCCTTCTGGAGTGCCAAAACGAACAGGAGATTGATTACTTCACTGGGGTTTATGGTTCTGGAATTGGATTTGTTTTTGAAATTATGAACGCGTTTTTTGCGAAATCACAAGAACTTTTCCCAAATGAAGATAGCAGGGAAATTGTGTTGAATCTTTTCCAAAACGCGTGTGAGTATATGGAAAACAACCCCGATTCATCATTTTCCAACGCAAGCCAAAATGTTGCATCAAAAGGCGGAACAACAGAAGCCGGACTGAACTTCTTACGCAATCAAAACTTACTTCAAAGTGTAATTTCCGGTGCAATCGATGAAGCAATAACAAAGGCTCGGAAAATGTAAATTTTCCAAACTTGACATTTCCAAAATGGAAAATTACAGTTACGAAAATTAAATTTAAAGCATGTATACCTGCATCTACGACAGCCGAAACCTTCAAGCTGAACTTTTTGCCCAGCAGCTTTACAAAACCTACGGGTGGGAAATTTTCTCCGATAAAGACTTCAAACCAACCCAAATTTCCAAAGAAGACACATTCATAACCCTTGGTGGGGACGGCTTTCTTCTTTACATAACCCACATTTTAAAACACCTTTGCAAAATTCCAAAAATCTACCCAATCAACTACGGAACCATCGGATTTTTAACGAACAATCAAATTCAAGCCACAATCTTAAAAAACACAATTGAAACAGCATCTTCTTCAATTTTGAACTTTCTTGAAGTGGAGATTTTTTGCTCAAACGGTGAAAAATTCATAGAATACGCCCTTAACGATGTATCAATTTTAAGGCAAACAGGGCAAGCAAGCCACATGAGGATCTCCGTTGATGGCATTGTTCGCATGCCTGAACTCGTTGCCGATGGAATTCTTGTTTCAACGCCTGCTGGTTCCACTGCCTATAACTTTTCCGTTGGCGGTTCTGTTTTTAATATCAATTCCAAGCTTCTGAGTCTTCAACCCGTCTCACCTTTTCGCCCACGCTCATGGAAAGGCGCTCTTCTTTCGGATAAATCCCTAATCGAAATTGAAATGATGCAAATATTCAAACGCCCCGTTTCGGCAAATGTCGATTCCAAACACTTCCAAAATGTAGAAAAAATAAAAGTCCACATTTGCGATAACTTCGGCGTTGAACTTCTATTTGATAACAAACTCACACTGGAAGAAAAAATTCTCTCAGAACAATTTTCAATATAAAATGCACTTTATAGTAATATCATCGCCATCTGGTGGCGGAAAAACAACAATTTGTAACATGCTAATG
>CAMAVG010000002.1 GCA_945861605.1 Rickettsia typhi | reverse complement strand
TTGGTTTTTTAATTTTTACAGCTGGGGCAATTGTTTTATTTTTGTCTATTATTGGTGTAATTCCAGGGCTTGGTGCATTAATTGCAGGAATTGTTCTTCTAACCGTTGGTGCCATTTCAACAGGAATTATGAACAACATTTGGACAAACAAATTCAAGCCACGAAATGGCAACCTTGGAGTTGATAGAAAAGAGCTAAATTGCTGGAAAGCGCTTGAAGAGATTGGCAAAAGAAGGGAAATAAAGAAAATTTTAAAGACATATCGCAATAAACATTTGCCATCTTCCATTGGGGACAACCTCAAAAAATTTGGATACAAAGTTCTGACATCTCTGCCATTTTGTGAGCAAAAGGGTGCGGAATTAATTCACAACATGAATGTAGAAAAATGTAAAGAGAGAAATTACACTCCAAATGGTACATTAACAAGAGAGAGGCTTGAATTGCTTGAGTCAATAGTGCAAGTTGTAGCACCTAGTTTTCAGTTTAAAGAAGATGAATCAAACGCTAAAAAAGTTTTTATAGCATTAAAAGAACTTGAGCTTGAAGGGGTAATTTTGGAAAAATTTATTAAAGATTTTATTCTAAAAACAAGCGATGAACATGATACATCTGTTAAGGGCTTGGATGAATACAAAAATAAATTACTTGCAAGTAGACTTTTTAAAGAGGTTGCGGAAAAAGAACATAAACACGACAATGCCCATAATAATCACAAGCCCAAACACGATGGACATTGTGAACACCATCACGAGCATGAAAACGACCATAAACACAAACATCATCACGATCATAAAAAAGTCAAAATTGAATTTGATCTTGAAGCATTGGATAAAAATCCATCTACATTTAAAGAATTTATGAATTCTTTAGAACAGTATCTTCTTTTTGAACATACTGAAAAGTTACGCTATGAACAGTATGGTTTAAATGATTACTTCTGGGAACTTGATAAGTGTAAGTCTCAGTCTCAGTGGAAAAGAGAAGATGTTGCTGAGCATAAAATTAATATGGAAAATATACAATATAATGCTCAATCGCACTTAGGACTAACACGCAATGATGTTAACACAAAGCACAAGAAGAGTTATGACCATCATTCACACGATCATGACGGACATGGTCATTGTGTTACATGCCATTAACATTTCAACTAAAATATTTTTCAATTTTCCAAATTTCGCACTTGACAATTCACAAAACACACCTTTGAAAAAAAGAATTTGTTTAGATTAAGAAAATGCCGAAAAACACCGAAATTTCCACGATTTTAATAATAGGAGCAGGGCCAATTGTTGTTGGGCAAGCTTGTGAATTTGATTACTCCGGAACACAAGGTGCGAAAGCCTTGAAAGAGGAGGGCTATCGTGTAATTTTAGTAAATTCGAATCCGGCAACAATCATGACCGATCCTGCAATCGCCGATGCAACATATCTGGAGCCAATCACCCCCGAATTCATAACGCAAATTATCGAAAAAGAACGCCCAGATGCCATTTTGCCAACTCTTGGTGGGCAAACGGCTTTGAATGTGACTCTGGAGCTTGATGCTCTTGGTGTTTTGAAGAAATATGGTGTGAAATTGCTTGGTGCAAATGTGGAGGCTATCAACATTGCAGAAGACCGCGGGCTTTTCAAAAAAGCAATGGCAGAAATTGGAATTGAATGCCCGAGGAATGTTATTGTTACAAGTTTGGAGGAAGGAATGGAAGTGCTAAACACTATACCCCTCCCAGCAATCATTCGTCCATCGCTAACCCTTGGTGGAACGGGTGGCGGCGTTGCAAACACAATTGAGGAATTTATTACGCTTGTGAAATCAGGGCTGGATGCTTCCCCAATTAACCAAATTCAGATCGATGAATCGCTTATTGGCTGGAAGGAATACGAAATGGAGGTTATACGCGACCGTGCCGATAACGCAATAATCGTTTGCTCGATCGAAAACATCGACCCTATGGGAATTCACACGGGTGATTCCATCACCCTTGCACCAATAATGACATTAACGGATAAGGAGTACCAAATTATGCGAAACGCTTCAATTGCGATTTTGCGAAAAGTTGGCGTTGAAACTGGCGGAAGTAATGTTCAATTTGCGGTGAATCCGAAAGATGGTCGCATGGTTGTGATTGAAATGAATCCGCGGGTGAGTCGCTCTTCAGCATTGGCGAGCAAGGCGACGGGGTTTCCAATCGCAAAAGTTGCGGCGAAATTGGCGGTTGGCTATACTCTGGACGAACTTCGCAATGACATCGCCTGCTTTATTCCAAAAGAATTTGAATATGTTGCGTTCAAGCAAGTTATGGAAGCGATTTCAAAAACGAAGCAAAATGGGGAAAATGTGGAGGATTACGCGAAATATCTTGCGGAAAATGAGCAACACCAAAAAATCTTCCAATACATTAAAACTCAACTGGCACAAGGGGTTAGCGAACTAAAACTGAACCAACAGGTTCTTCCAGCATCGTTTGAACCTGCGATTGATTATGTCGTTGTGAAAATTCCAAAATTCAACTTTGAAAAGTTCTCGGATATCAAAAACATTCCGGAACTTGGCACGCAAATGCAATCAATTGGGGAGGTTATGGCAATTGGACGCTCTTTCGAAGAATCGTTTTTGAAGTCGGTTTCCTCTCTGGAAGAAGGGTTTGATGCACTGAAAGATTTCGACGAAGCAAAGTGTAAGGCAATGCTGAAAATGCGAATTCCAAACAGGTTTTTATACATTTTCCGCGCGTTTGAACTTGGAATTTCTAATGATGAAATTATTGAAATCACACAATACGACCCTTGGTTTATCGAGCGATTCCACAAAATTTACGAACAATTTCAAAAACTTGCTTCCACAAAAGAAAACGCGAAATCACAACAATTTAAGGCATTAAGTGACGAAGAAATTTTCGAAGCAAAGCATTATGGAATAAGGGATTTACACATTCGCGAACGCCTTGCAATTCCTGCCGGAAAGAAGGGAAAACACTTGTTTAAGGATTACAGGATCTCGAAAAACATTCGCCCCGTTTTCAAAAAGGTGGATACCTGTGCCAACGAATTTGCAACGAAAACGAACTATTTTTATTCAACTTATGAGGAAGGTTCTCACAATGAAGCCCCTGCTATTATCGGTAAAAAGTGCATAATTATTGGCTCGGGACCAAACCGCATCGGTCAGGGTATTGAATTTGATTACGCCTGCGTTCATGGGGCTTATGCCTTGAAAGAAATTGGGATTGAACCAATTATTGTGAATTGTAATCCTGAAACTGTTTCGACTGATTACGATACATCGACTCGCCTTTATTTTGAACCCGTAATTGATGAGAATGTCATGGCGGTGATTGAAAATGAGCTTGAAATTCCCTGCAATGCAAAAATTCACGGGAAGAAAGTTTCGACAATTTTTGAGATTTACCAAGAAGCAATCCGCACGGATTTCAACTTCCAATTTGAAATGGAGAATTGTCCGTTTGTTGCCCCACAAGGCGACCTTTCCAAAATTATTACAAACTGGGGTTGGTCTACAACTGCAATTGGATCGCGGGAATACTTCGCGTTTTTCCTTTCGCATTATATTTCGGTTATTATCCAATTCGGTGGGCAGACTCCTCTCAAATTGCGTGAAACTCTTTTTGAATACGGAATTCCAATTTCTGGAATGCAAAACGACACGATTGACATTTGCGATCACAGGGAAAAATTTTCGCCAATGCTGGATTCATTGGGCTTGAAATATCCAAAAACTTATGAATTCACGAATAAAAACGAGCTTAAAACTTTAGCAGAAAAGCTGAATTACAACTTCATTATCCGTCCTTCATCGGTAATTGGCGGCAGGGGAATGGCAATTATTACGACAAAAGATGAATTCGATTTCTACGAATATGTCTCCGGCGGGATTGTCAACGAAATGCTTCAAGATGCCACAGAATTTGACTGCGATGCCATAAGGGATAAAAGCGGTAATGTTTTCATTTGCGGCGTTATGGAACACATTGAATACGCCGGTGTCCATTCGGGAGACTCCGCCTGCGTCCTTCCACCATATTCCGCAAGTTTGGAAGTTCAAGCAAAAATCGAAGAAACAACTTACAAAATTGCTCAAAAGCTTGGCGTGATTGGGCTAATCAACATTCAATATGCGGTGAAAAATGGCGAAGTTTTCGTAATTGAGGCAAATCCGCGGTGTTCACGGACTATGCCGTTTATCGCGAAAGCCAGCGGTTTTCCAATCATAAAAGTTGCAACGAAACTCATGAACGGAATGCTTCTTGCAGATGTCTCCGAGTTCCAAACAATGAAATTCAAGGAAAATATTGGCAATTTCCACGCGTTGAGAAACCTTCCACATTATGCCGTGAAAGAGGCAGTGTTTTCGTTTGAAAAATTCCCAAATGCGGATCTAATTTTAGGACCTGAGATGAAATCAACTGGGGAAATAATCGGAATTTCGAGAAATATCAACGAGGCCTTCGCCAAGGCGATCATCGCAACGAAGTATAAACTCCCAAAGAAAGGGGTCGTTTTCGTTTCACTAAAAGATGCCGATAAATCCCCAAAAGCCCTTTCAATGGTTCAGAGCCTCCAAAAAAATGGCTTTGAGTTTTACTCCACAAAAGGCACGCAAGAATTCTTGCAAAAAAATGGAATTGAGTGCAAACTTGTGAAAAAAGCCTCCGAAGGTTCGCCAAATATCTTGGATATGATCGCACAAAAATCCGTGCATTTGATAATCAACACAACACACGGAAGACGCTCCCTAACGGACGCTTTTGCAATTCGAAGGGCGACGGTAATGTCCCGCTTACTTTACGCAACAACGCTGGAATCAGCAGTCATGATTACCCGTGGTATTGATTTTCAAAACGAAAACGGTGGATTGAAAATCTTCACATCGCTTCAGGAAATCGTGTAAATTTGTGCAAATTTTGGCGGAAAATGGTGATTTTACCTTCGAAGTGGTGAAATCATCAAGGAAAACAATCTCAATAAGCGTGAATCGCGATGCTAAAGTCGTCATTCGAACGCCAAAACGCATTACGGACGCCAAAATTCGCGAAATAATTGCCATAAAAAAGCAGTGGATTTTAAAAAAAATCGCACAGATTTCCCAATCAAATGCAAGACCATCGCAAGCAAACTACCAAGAAACCGGCATTTTATTCTTCCTTGGGGAGCGGTATGCAATCAAATTTTCGCAAGGCAAGACGAACTTTGTTTCACTGGAAGAGGGTTTTGTGTGCGTGCAATCAAAAAATTACGACGGCATTTTGGTTCTTGAGAAATGGCTGAAGGGGAAATCTTTGGAAATTTTTTCACAAAGGCTCGCGTATAATTTTGAGATTTTCTCCCAAATATTGAGCTATAATTTCCCAATTTTGAAGATTCGCAAAATGAAATCTCGCTGGGGATCGATGCTATCCGGCAGGAAAATTGGCGTAATGACACTCAATTTGAATTTGATTCACAAACAAATTAAACATATAGATTATGTCATCATGCACGAACTTTGCCATTTGAAATTTCCAAACCATGGGGCAGATTTCTACAATCTTCAGCGAAGTTTTGTCCCAAATTGGCGTGAATTAAAGGCGACTTTATGAAAAAATAAAAAATCTTGATTTTTCCCAATTGCAAAATATAATCAACCACTTATTACACACTGAATGAAAACCCTTCAAATTACAGGCGGAAAACCACTAATTGGTGAAATTTCAATATCCGGAGCAAAAAACGCTTCAATGCCAATAATTATTGCATCGATAATCTCCAAACAGCCGTGCCTAATACACAACATTCCCTATGTTTCTGACATCGTCAACTTGTTGAAAATCCTGCACACAGCAGGTTCGCAAATTACAATCGATGGCACATTCAACGCAAACCCTTCGAAAACGATCACAATACATTCCGCGAATTTGAGTTCCGAAATCACAGATTCCAGCATCACAAGTTTAATTCGCACATCAATTCTTCTTTTGGGACCAATCCTTGCAAGAAATGGCTATGTGAAACTTGCAAGACCAGGTGGGTGTAATATTGGCGATCGCAAAATCGATCTCCACATAATGGCGATGAAAAAACTTGGTGCAACTGTAATTGAAACGGATGATTACATCGAAGCAACAACAAATGGCAAAAGGCTCAAAGGTGCTGAAATAATATTCCCGACGATTTCAGTCGGTGCAACAGAAAGTGCAATAATGGCGAGTGTCACCGCAGAAGGCGACACAATTTTGCGAAACATTGCAATCGAACCTGAAATTGATGACCTCATATTATTCCTCAACAAACTTGGCGCGAAAATTAGCAAAACCGGCGAAAGGGAACTCGTAATTCAAGGCGTGAAAGAACTTGGAACGACAGAACACAGTATTATTCCAGATCGCATCGAAGCCGCAACTTACGCAATTGCCGCAGCAATGACCAACGGGAAAATTATTCTTCACAATTGCTCAATCAAAACATTTGATAACATAATCGGCACACTTTCAAGCGTTGGCGTTGATATCAAATCATCTTTGACAAAAGAACACACGGAATCAGTAGAGGCGACGAGGTCTCCAAACGGATTACACCCAATTGAGATTCAAACCAACCCATATCCCTACTTCCCGACGGATCTTCAACCCCAATTAATGACACTTCTTTGCATAACAAAAGGCACTTCCGTCGTGATTGAAAACATTTTTGAAAATAGGTTGCAACACGCGTTGGAATTGCAAAAACTTGGTGCGAATATTGAAATCAACGGAAGACAAGCAGTAATTCGCGGCGTCGATTTCCTTCACGAAGGCACGGTTATAGCATCGGATCTTCGTGCAGGAGCAGCCCTCGCCCTTGCAGGTTTCGTCAGCAATTCAACGGTGACAATCGAAAATGCGGAATATATTGAACGCGGTTACCAAATGTTCATGCAAAATATTGAAAGATGTGGCGGTATTATTTCTGTTAAATCATAGAATTTACCACAATTCCACAGCCAAGAATTGCTGCCGTTTCGCTTCGTAAAATATTTTTTGAGACATTCACTTTCGTGCAAATTCCTTCCAGAAAATCAATTTCTTGCGTTGTGAAACCACCTTCGGGGCCGGATATCACGAACGCATTACCATCAATTTTGAGGGATGCACTGCCAGAGAATTGACTCAGAAGGATTAATGTTCCGTGCATTTTTTCAATGTCATCAATGATAATTTCCGGCAGGATTTCAGGAATATCAAGCCTTCCGCATTGCTCGCAGGCTTCAATTGCAATTTTTGTGAGTCGCTCAATATTGAGGTTTTTCTCAACAGTGCGGGCAGTGACCATTGGAATGAAGCCGTGAACACCGATTTCCGTGCATTTTTGAATGATTAATTCGGCATTTTTTTGCTTAATTTTGGAAAAAACGCAGAAGGTTTTCTGTTCCTGAGGTTGAAATCCGCGGAGGAATCTTATTTTGGAAACTTCAAGAAAACGCTTTTCGATGCAAGTGATTTTGAACAGAAATTCGCCATCATTTGTGTTGAAAATGGAGATTTCCTCCCCGATTTTAACACGCATGACTTTTTGCAAATAGGCAAATTGTTCGCCGTTGATAGTCACTTTTTCGGAAATCTTTTCGTTGAAAATGCGAATCATTGGAACTTAAACGATAAAACTTTGCGAATGAATGTCATTTCATTGAGTGAATTTTTTGCATATTGAGTGAGGCAGTGAACGGTCAATTTGCTTCCATCAACGCCAACAACGCTTGTGCCGGGCGTGATTGTGATTGAAATCACGACAAGAAGCGTGCGATATGTTGAAATGTTATTTGGCAGGGTGATCTCGATTATTTCATCGTGAAATTGTTTCAAAACCAAGCCGGATTTCAGAACATGTATTGAGCTTGAGGAAATTTCCTTTGTGATGAACTTGAGGTATCGGTAGAAATCTTTTTGAAGAAGGAAGTTCATTGTTAAGGTTTCAAGCATTTTGTTCGAAATTCTTTTACGCAACAAAAGCGTGAATATCAGCGATGAAACAAGTGATGCTACGAGGCAGATTGTTATGTTCGCAAATGTAAAAACGGGGGAAATGAATAGCCAGATGATTGCAACAATGAAGAAGATTCGGATATAATTCTGATGAAATTTTTTATTTTTTTCTAAACTTAACACTTGATTTATTTTAAATAGCACATAATCAATTTGCATATTTAAATATAATGGAGCTTTTTATGAAAGCAAGAATTTTCTTAGTACTATTGTCGATATTCATCGCGATACTCAGCACGATGTCAAGCATCTCATTCGCTGAAACCGTTGACGCAAAAGCAGATTTTTCCAAAAAAGAAAGCATTGCAATCGTGACGACGAACTCCAAAAGTGATCTACACGAATATTTCGAATATAATCTTGAATGGATGTTTCACAAAGCACCGTACCTTGCCATAAAAAGCGTTGAAAACAAATACGGAATAAACCAAGCCGCGGAGGGGTTCTCCCCAAATTTCGAAATAATGGAAGAAAAGCGTTATAGTTACCTAATAAACTATAATCTTGAACGCAACGGTGGTGATATTACAATTTCATATGTACTATACGACGGGCTTTTTCAAAACAGTATTCTCACAAGCTCATTCACGGCACCTGCTCGCGAAATACAAAAACTTACAGCAAATATCGCACACGATGTCTTTACACGCATAACTGGGGAATTTGGTTTCTTCATTGGAAGGGCATTTTACACAGAGCGTTCAATAAATACGGGCTTTCAAGTTGTGTATTCACAGGGCTACAACCAACGCAGAATGCAACATACGGACGAAAGAACAATGGTGACATCTCCCACATATTGCGATGGCGGAAGGAAAATTTATGTTTCAGAAAGGCAAAAATACACGATGAGCATCAGCGAAACCGATTCCAGAACCGGTGCAAAAAGCTTCATAAACAGCATTGCCGATGGCATTGGCGAAAAAAACCTTTCCTCGCCTGAAATTGCAAGTGATTGTTCGAAACTCCTGTTCGTTGCATTTGAAAATGGCGGCTCATCAATTTACATGCACAACTTGAAAACAAAAAACACAACGCAAATTTTAAAAGACGGCTCACTAAACACACGACCAATCTTCAGCAACAACAACGCAAATTTAATATACTACATATCAAACAAAATTGGTTCGACGAAAATCTTTAAAAAGTACACAAGCAGTCAATCCGGAACAATGGTTTCACGCGGTCTTGGTTCGTATATCTACCTCTCTCTTTCGCCCGATGAAACAAAAATTGCGTTTGTGAAAGTATTTGGTGGAAAATTTTACCTTGGCGTTATGAAAGCGAACGGCTCTGGTGAAACTCTCTTGAAGGAGGGGTATATCATCGAAGCACCATCGTGGACTCCATCAGGAACAAATGTCGTTGCATCATTTCAATTGGATAAATCCGGCACAAGGAAAATATATTCCGTTTCCACAATAACAGGTTTTGCCTATCCGCTGAAAATTTCGCAAGGAAATATCGTTCAAGCAAACTGGCTTGTTGATTCCAACGACTACATTGAAAAAAATAAATTCTTAAATTAAAATGACAAACGCCGATATCATAACCATAACAACAATAGTCACTTACATACTCATGTTCTTTACGAGTCTATGGTTCGGAAATTTTATTACATCATTTTATTTCCGAATTCCACGCGGAATCCCTTTGAATGGAAGAACTCACCCACCAATGTGCAGCACTTGCGGCGTGAAGTTGAAATATCCGGATTACGGTCCGCTATATCACTACATATTCCGCGGGAAATGTTGCAAGGTTTGCGGTGCTGAAATTCCAAAAGAATACTTTATTATGGAACTTTTCGCAGCAATTACAATAATGACGGCGTTCGTTATCCATGGTTTGAGTGATAAATCCTGTTTTATGGTTTTCACGATTATCGCACTAATTTTGAACATCACGATTAACGCAAAACACGGAAGACTTCCGGAAAAATCCCTGTGGATACTCTTCGTCGCGGTGTTGGTTTATGTAATGTTCAGCTTTAAGTATGAATCCGATATCCTATTCCTGCTTGTGACAAACGCCGGCGTTGGTTTCATTTCTTCGGGAATTTTTGCAAAAGTTTTGAAAACCGAAAGACCGGAGGGCTACACTCCGATGATAGCAATCCTTGGAGTCTTGCACTCGCCGGTTGTTTCGCTATGCCTTTTTGGTGGCACGATTGCCGCGTTGTTTGCTTCGCAGGCGTTGAAAAAGAATATTCCAGTGAAACATTTCATGACATTTCTCCTTGCTTCTTCAATTGTGATAGTTATTTCAAATATATCATTTCCTTTATTAATACTCAAATGAGACTCGACATATTCGCATCTCAAAAGCTTGGAACCTCAAGAGAAAAGGCAAAAAAGCTAATACTAAACGGGAAAATCACCGTCAATGGTATTATGCAAAAAGTTCCGAAATTCGAAACAAATGAAGCCGATGAAATTGCGTGCAGTCAGGAAATTGTGCAAATTTCGAATGAAATCCTGCCAAATTTTGGCGTTGACCTGAACATCGTTTTTGAGGACGCCCATATTTTGGTCATAAACAAACAAAAAGGGCTGATGGTTCACGAAGGAGCTTCGGAAAATTTTCACACGCTTGTGAATGTCTTGGTTGCAAGGTTTGGCGTGGATTTCCTCACAGTTGGTTCGTCTTTTCGCCCGGGGATAGTCCACCGTTTGGATAAAAACACCACGGGGTTGATGGTCGTCGCAAAAACGCAAGAAGCCTTTGAAACCCTGACGAAAATGATTCAAGAACACGATTTCACGCGGAAATATCTGGCAGTTTGCAACGGTTCGCCACGCCTTCAAGCGGGCATGATTAAGGTTAATATTGATATCGACCACAATGATCGCACCAAACGCAAAGCGGTGCAATTTGGCGGAAAAGAGGCAGTGACTCACTACAGATTGCTCGATTCCAGAAGCGGGTTTTGCCTAATTGAATGCAAGCTTGAAACCGGAAGGACTCACCAAATTCGCGTGCATCTTTCGCACATTGGAATCCCAATTGTTGGCGACGATTCCTATAATCCACGCCATGGTTTGCAGTCAAAATCCAAGGAGCTTGCGGAATTTTCATCGCAAATTTTGCACGCATACCACCTTGAATTCCAGCATCCGATTACAAAAGAAAAACTTTCATTCACCGAAAAAAAAGACTTTCTTGATTCAATCGAATACTTCAACTTTATGCCGGTTTTTTGAAAAATGTTTAAAATATTTCTTTTATTTTTCGCAATTTCGCACTCAATAACCACTTCATTTGCGGGCGATACCCCCGAGGAAACTCTGCTTATGATCAAAAAAGTGACGCCGAGTTTCCAAACCGAAAAACTCTATGGGGCAATGGCAAAAGCACCTGCGAACCCAACGAATAACTTGCGTCGTGCATCTGGAAGTCCGTTCTTCGCAAAAGGTGTTCCGCTTGCAATCGAAGGCAGGGTTTTTGATGTCACAGGCAAGCCGATATCCGATGTTCGCGTGCAAATTGTGCAAGCAAACTACTTTGGTTCATATAATTTCCTCGTTGATAAAGACAGTGCAGTTCACGACCAGCACTTCCTTTCATCGGGAACTTCGGTGACGAACAACCTTGGTGAGTACTCGTTTTTGACAATAATGCCGGGTTATTATGGCAACCGTGCACCGCATTTACATGTGACGATCATCCATCGTGATTTTGAATTCGAAACGGAAATGTTTTTTGCGAATCACCCGCGAAATGATATCGATGCGAAATATTTGCTCCTTTCAAGCGAGCAAAGAAGTGCCGTCACGGGCAAAATGTATTACAAAGATGAAAAAAATTTCAATTTAGGCATGAAAGCCGTGTTTGATATATACATAAATTACAGTATTTAATCGATTTTTGGGTTGTGAATATTGGACGATTGCCTCTCGATTATACTTGCGAATATGGTGTATTTTGTGTGTCCGTTGTGTTTGGGGTAACTCCAATCGCATTCAAGACGCTTGATTATATAAGCATAGTTGAGGTATCTTCCATAAAATGTTTGCGGGAAGAGGCTGAGCATTTTGGAGGCAATTCGTAGCATGAAATGTGGAATTGTAACGACGGTTTTCTTGCCGATATATTTTTCAATGACATCGATTATATCGCGAATTGTGAATGATTCGCCCGAAATGTAGACTTCCTGCGGCTGGATATTGCCATCGATTATGTTCATAATGAAGGCTTGGATATCCACGGAATTCGTTATTGCAATTGATGATTTCAGGATTCGCTTGGATGAAAATATCGCGTTTGCGTTCATCATTGAAAGAAGAAGGCGGCTGTTTGCGTCAATCAAAAATGCGTATTTTGCGTAGAATATCTGCGGGTTGAACTTCAGCATTGCACTTTCAATTTCCCTGACGGATTTTATGTGCGTCGATTCGTTTAAAATATTGGAAAGGTATATAACTTTTTTCCCAAGATTGAGCGTTGTTTCGGCAAATTGATGCGTAAAGTTGGAAAAAACTGAATTTTGCGCGTGGGAATGGAAATCGCTGAATTTAAGGGTATTTATGACGATATCATGCTTTGGCATTTCGTGCTTCCAGTTGTAATGATTCGCAACATTCATGACGGAAATCGTCAATTGCAGTGGTAATGCGTTGACGAAAATCGATTTATCATTGAATGGTTTGATTGAAAAAATGTGAACATTGAACCGTTTTGCGACGAAAAATTGCACGAGTTCTTTTGAAAATTGCGATTCGTTGGCAAAAATCAGGATATTTTTCATTTTTATTTCTTTAATTCCATCATTTTCAGTTCCGCGATTGCACTTGCAAGCCTTGCAATTGGAATTCTGTACGGCGAGCATGAGACATAATTCATGCCGGTTGTCGCGAAAAATTCGATGGATTTTGGGTCTCCGCCGTGTTCTCCACAAACACCACATTTCAGGTTTGGCTTGATTTTGCGACCGTTTTCCATCGCGATTTTGACCAAAGATCCAACGCCTTCGACATCAATGCTGACGAATGGATCGGTTGTGATAATGCCTTTTTCTTCGTACGATGTGATGAACGAAGAGGAGTCGTCCCTTGAGATTCCAAGTGTTGTCTGGGTGAGGTCGTTTGTGCCGAAACTGAAATAATTTGCGTGTTTTGCAATTGATTCCGCACAAAGTGCCGCGCGCGGGATTTCGATCATCGTGCCAACTTCGTACTCGACTTCGGAATAGTTTTGTGAGACTTGCTCGATGATTTTGTAGAGTTCAACGACTTCTTTCTCGTGGATAATCAACGGAAGCATGATTTCGATGACAGGCTTGACACCATTTTTGATTGAAATTCGTGCTGCTTCAAAAATTGCGACGATTTGCATTTTGTAAAGTTCCGGAAATGTGATTCCAAGGCGGCAACCTCTGTGTCCAAGCATTGGATTTGCTTCGTGAAGTGAGTGGATTCGCTGGTTGACGGTCTCGATATTCATGCCAAGTTCTTGTGCGAGTTCGGTGATTTCCTCGTTTTTTGTTGGAAGAAATTCGTGGAGTGGGGGGTCAAGAAGGCGAATGTTGATTGGAAGTCCGTCCATTACTTTGAAAAGATCAATGAAATCCTGTTGTTGGAATGGTAAAAGTGCTTGAATTGCTTGGGTTTTTTTCGCTTCGTCTTTTTCTAAAATCACTTTGCGGAATTGGAAAATTCTGTCTTTCCCGAAAAACATGTGTTCAGTTCTGCAAAGACCAATTCCCTCTGCGCCAAATTTCAGTGCAACTTGTGCATCAAGGACTGTTTCCGCGTTTGCACGAATTTTCATTTTGCGAATGGAATCCGCCCATTGCATAACAGTTTTGAATTCGCTGGAAATTTCAGGGTCCTGAGTTGGGATTTCGCCAAGGAAAACCTCGCCTGTGGAGCCGTCAATCGTGATAATTTCGCCTTCTTTGATTTCCAAAGTGCCAATTGTAATGCTGGTTTTGTTGACTTTTAGGGTTTTTGCTCCGCTAATGCAAGTTTTGCCCATGCCTCTTGCAACAACTGCCGCGTGTGATGTCATTCCGCCGCGTGCCGTCAGAATTCCTTCGGAAATATTCATTCCTTCGATGTCCTCAGGGCTGGTTTCGTTGCGAACGAGAATCACTTTTTTGCCGTGGCGAACTTGCTCAATAGCATATTGACACGAAAGTGCGATAATTCCAGATGCCGCACCGGGGGAGGCTGGAAGCCCCTTTGCAATTGGTTTTTGTGTTGTTACTTTGAGTGTTTTGTGGAGGAGTTTGTCAAGCGATGTTGGCTCGATGCGTTTCAGTGCTTCTTCTTTGGAGATCTTGCCTTCGGAGACCAAATCAACGGCGATTTTGATTGAAGCTTGTGCTGTTCGTTTGCCGCCGCGTGTTTGGAGAATCCAGAGTTTTTCTTCTTGAATGGTGAATTCGATGTCCTGCATGTCGCGGTAATGCTGTTCGAGTTTTTGATAAATATTCACGAAATCGCGGTAAACCGCCGGCATTGTTTCTTCGAGCGATGGGAATTCTTTGTTTTCTTCGCGTTTTCCTGCAATGTTGATAGAATACGGTGTGCGAATTCCTGCGACGACATCCTCGCCTTGTGCGTTCAAAAGGTATTCGCCATAAAGTGCATTTTCGCCGGTCGATGGATTTCTTGTAAATGCAACGCCAGTTCCTGATGTTTGCCCAAGATTCCCAAAAACCATTGCTTGAATTGTGATTGCAGTGCCAAGTGATTGCGGAATATCGTTTAATTTGCGGTAATAAATTGCGCGTTTGTTCATCCATGATTGAAAAACGGCGTTAATTGCACCGGTGAGTTGCTCTTTCACGCTTTGTGGAAAGGCAATTTTTGCTTTTGCTTCAACGAGTTTTTTGTATTTTCCAATCACCTCTTCAAGCAGCGTTTCCGTGAAGTTTGCGTCGTTTGTGATATCATTTTCAAGTTTGATATCGTCCAGAATTGTTTCGAAGTTGTGGTGATCAACATTGAGAACGACATTTGAATACATTTGAATGAAACGGCGGTAACAATCCAGTGCGAACTTGCCATTTCCAGACTTTTTCGCCAAACCTTCAACGGATTTATCGTTCAAGCCAAGGTTCAGAATTGTGTCCATCATTCCCGGCATTGAAACAGGTGCTCCGGAGCGAACAGAAACCAATAGCGGATTGATTTCATCGCCAAATTTAATGTTATTTCCGATAGAATCTTCGATGTGTTTTATTGCTGAATCAATTTCGTTTTGAAGATCGATTGAGAGGTTCTCGCCGTTTTCGTAAAATGCGTGGCACTGGCTTGTTGGGACGATGAATCCAGGTGGAACTGGTATGCCGATATCGGACATTTCGCAAAGGTTCGCACCTTTTCCGCCAAGTGTTAGTTTATCGTATTTTTCAACGCTTGAAGAATTTCCACCGAAATGGTAAACTACTGAATTTACAGCCATTTGAGACAAAAGAGTTCAATTTGATTTCAAAATGGAAAAAAATAACAGTCAAGAAGTTTTTGAAATCTTATTCAGTTCCAAGTGTAGCAGTGGATTTCGTTGTGTATTTTGCGTCAGTAATTTTTAAAGTAATATCAGCTTCGCAAGAGCGTTTGTTATCGCTGGAGCCGGTGCTTGAAATCGATGACATGTTTACGGAGATTTTATCGGTTTTGAAATCCTTTGTAATGGTGTTTTTGACATTCTCGATTAATGCTTTTTTGATTGTGGAATCGTCGCATTTTGGTGTGCCGGAGGAACATGCTGAAACAAGTGAGATAATCACCATTATTGAGAGCTTTTTCATATATATAAAAATTAAATTCCAAGCACGAGACGAGCAGGGTCTTCAAGCATTTGCTTAACGCGAATTAGGAATGTAACTGCTTCTTTGCCATCGATAATTCTGTGATCGTAAGAAAGGGCGAGGTACATCATTGGGCGAATGACGATTTGATCGCCAACAACAACGGAACGCTTTTGAATTGTGTGCATTCCTAAAATCGCAGATTGTGGTGGGTTGATGATCGGCGTTGAAAGAAGGCTTCCGTAAACACCACCGTTGGATATTGTGAATGTGCCGCCTTTCATGTCATCAAGTGTGATTTGACCATCGCGTGCTTTGATTCCGTAATCGTAAACTGCTTTTTCAAGGTCGAAAATTGACATTTTGTCGGCGTCTTTAACGACTGGAACGACAAGACCATTTTCGGTTCCAACGGCAACACCGATATCACAGTAATTTTTGTAGACAATTGTTTCGCCGCGAATTTCAGCGTTTACGGCTGGGAGTTCTTTGAGGGCCGTCACGCATGCTTTGATGAAAAACGACATGAAGCCAACTTTGATTCCATAGCGTTTTTGGAATTCGTCTTGGTATTGCGAGCGAAGTTTCATTACGCTGGACATATCAACTTCGTTAAATGTTGTAAGAATTGCCGCCGTGTTTTGCGATTCCTTCAGGCGTTTTGCAACGGTTTGGCGAAGTTTTGTCATGCGGACGATGTCATCTTTGCGGTCGGAATTTGATTCAACAACGGGTGATTTTGGTGATTCAAGGTGGGAGAGGGCGTCACCTTTTGTGATTCTGCCGTCTTTTCCTGTTCCGGAAATTTCGTTTGGATTAATATTGTTTTCGTGGACAATTCTGTTGACAGATGGTGCGAGCGAATTGTGCGATGTTGCTTGAACAGGTGCAGCGGTTTGCACGGTTGGAGTTGCGTTTCCGGTTGATGCTCCTTCTTTAATTGAGCCAATAATTTGACCAACAACCACGGTATCGCCTTCTTTTATGTTCAAAAGCTCGATTGTTCCGTTGCAAGGTGCGTTAATTTCAAGCGTGACTTTATCGGTTTCAAGCTCAATAAGAAGTTCGTCGGTTTTTACAGAAGAGCCAACTTTTTTTACAATTGAGGCAATTGTTGCTTCGGAAATTGATTCACCAAGGGGTGGAACTTTGATTTCGACCATTTTTCAAGAAAAAGATTTATACGAATAAGCGATGAATTATAAAATTTTATCTGTCAAGAAATTTTTGCTGAAAGAAAATGTGCTTGACAAATAGGAAAATTGGTTGCAAAACACTATTATTAAATTTTGTAATTTTATTTTATTATGCCCACCAGTTTGGTTTATGAATCAGTATTATTGATAGTTCTTTTGGGGGCTTCAGCCTTCTTTTCCCTTTCAGAGACAAGCTTCACAAGTTGTTCGGCAAGCAAATTTTACAAGCTTCGTAAAACGAAAAAAGTGAAAAGACTCCTCCACATTTTTGATAACAAAGAAAGCCTTCTTTCGTTGATTTTATTTGGGAATAATGCACTAAATACATTTGCTTCGTCAATTGCGGCTTATATCGCACTCGAATATTCGAGAAATTCCCCCGCATTGCAGGATTACGCAATGGAAATTGCAGCAATAGTCATGACATTCCTCATATTAATATTCTCGGAAATTTCTCCAAAAACAATCGCGATAAGAAATCCTGAGAGGATCGTCCTTGCAATTGCTGATGTCTACTATGTTCTATTGAAAATTTTTAAACCATTGACTTGGTTCATAAACCTCATAACCCGCGGGACTTTGAAAATGTTCGGCGTTCATGAATCAAAGCAGTATGAAGTTATGACAGCAAAAGATTTCCTTCGCAGTGAAATTGAATTTTATCACTCTCGTGGCTCGGTTGTTCAACGCGATAAAGAAATGCTTGGCGGAGTCCTCGACCTCAGTGAACTCAAATTGCACTCGGTTATTACTCATAAAAAGGATATCGACATGATCGATTTTTCCGAAATAACATTTGAAGAAATTGAGGCACGATGCGTGGAATCAAGCCACACAAGGCTTCCTGTTTATGAATCTGACCCTGATAAAATCATCGGTATTTTACATTTTCGCGATTTCTTCACACTGAAATCATGCAACCAAAATCCCACTGTTGAAGATGTCCGCGGAATTTTAATGAAACCACAGTACGCTTCAAGCGAAACCAACCTTTTAAGCCAACTTACGGAGTTCAAAAAAACGAAAAATCACATTGCGATAGTCGTCGATGAATACGGAACGGTTCTTGGAATTGTTACATTGGAGGACATCGTCGAAGAGATCGTCGGGGATATTGAAGATGAACACGACGAGATAAATATCGATGAAATTGAGCAACTTGAAACCGGCGAAATTATTTGCGAAGGCATGGTTTTGATTCGCGACTTCTCGAAAAAAACAGGAATTGACCTCCATTCCTCGTCGGGCGTTTCAACAATCGCAGGCTTGATAATCAACATTGCACACAAAATTCCAAAAATTGGCGATATCCACCAATGTGGCGATTACGCACTGGAAGTTATTGATGCCGATGCTCATAAAATTCACAAAGTGAAGTTCACGAAGAACATTTTTGAAAACACCGAAGAATAACTTTTTGCCTTTTATTTTTTGTTATAGCGTACTAGTACAGTAGAACAAAATGAATGGTTACAATTTGATGACTTCTTATACAAAAAGGCTTTGTGGATTTTTGCAGCGAGTTTTTTTGCCTTTTTATTTTTGTTATAGCGTACTAGTACAGTAGAACGGTGATCAAAAACGGAGCATTGTTTTGCAAAATTGGTGCCCGCGGGCGGACTCGAACCGCCACGCACGCAATGTGCAACGGATTTTGAATCCGTCGTGTCTACCATTCCACCACGCGGGCAATGTGGTTTAGTAATTCGCAAAATTGAAATGTCAAGTGCATTTGTGAATTCTGATGAAAATTTTGCTTGACAAATGAAATTTTCTATTAATTAATTGGTTTAATAAATTTATTTTTTAATAAAATGCAGGCGGGTCAAAATCAAAATGTTTTAAATTCTGTGCATCAAGTTGTGCAATCGAATGTTAGCAAAATGTATAAAAAAATCGATGATATCATTCAATCTGCGAAATCATTTGTTGAAGAAAGACCCGAAAATGGGCAAAAAATCGTTGATCATGTAACTTCTTACACAAAATATATGCACAAAGTGATTGAGCAAATAATTCAATCATATTCCACACTTCTTGACGGTGCAGTTTTTGGTGCAAACAACCCAATGAATCAGATTCTTCCTTCGGAAATGCAGTCAGAACCTCGCGATGTTGCGGATCTTTTGCAAGCATTTAAAACGGAATTTGCTCAAAACATTGAGCGTGCAAAAAACGCAACGAATAAAATTCAAAGCTTACTTACTCCACTAGTTCAGTAATTTTGAAAAAACAAACAAAAATCTTGGGGCTGTTGCTATGTCTTTTCATGGTGACGGCTTCTTCCGTAATGTCATCAAGTGAAAAAATTGATGACAACACATCGCATTTTCCATCTTTGAAGAACTCAAACGCCAAGGCATCGATCTTCATCCAGTCGTATTCTCAAGATTCCACCGCACAAATTTCCATACAACAACTGGAGGATATGATCCACACCCTGCTTGAAAATCCGCATTTCCCAATGTTGGATCAGGTGAATAAAGTTGTGTTGCAAAACGAAAAATTCCTTTCTATCAAAGATAAATACCTCCTGATCAACTACCTCACAAACTATACAACATTCATTCAGACATTCGTTGACAAAAACAACATTTCCCCGCAGGCGTTCGCAATTATCATTGAGGACATCAAGCAAAACAACGCGATGCCTGAAGAAATTTCCAGTCATATCAAGGCATTTTATTCCAAATATAACAAACTCGACCGCAATATTTCGAAAAACATTCGCACAAATATTGAACGCGAGATTGAAACCCTTCCGCTGGAGCAAAAAACCTTACTCTACGCAAGGCTTTACTTAAACGGCAATGTGAAGTACAAAAAATACTACCAAGCCGCCGAAGAAAGCAGTCTTTCAAGCGAAATGTATGTTTTGGATCAAGTCCTCTACCACTATAAAGCCAAAAATTTCAAAAATGTTGTGCATTTTTTATCGCAACTTCCGCCGACATTACAAGATGGCGACATTTGGTGGAACGCAACCCAAGTAATGGTTTTTGATATGCTCGAGCAGGGGTATCGCAAGGAGGCTTACAACCTTTTGGCACGAATTCAGCTCAACATCACGCACGAGAATTACACTCGAAAGGAGATTTACTCAGGGGTTGTCGCACTTCTCAACAAAAAACCAAATATTGCATACACACACTTTTACAATGTATATTCCAACACGCATGATATCAATGAAAAGAATCAAGGTGCGTATTTCATCGCCCAAAGTTACCTTAAAATGGGAAATAATGAAGCGTATTCTTACTGGCTTTCGGTTGTTGCACAAAATCCGCTAACATTTTACGGCTCACGCGCGATCGACGAACTCAACGGAATTTCGCAGGAAACATTCATCGGTTCGAAAAATTATCTTTCCTCACAATGGAAAAAAGCGGTAAAAAAAAGACGCGAAACCTACAAACAATACTACGATTCCTTCGTATCAAAATCGCTAAAAATTCAAAAACCTTACACAAAACTCCCAAATGACCTCCTTGAGATGCTCAATGTTGCATATTTTTTGAAAGAAGCCAACCGATTAAACGCCGCAAAAGCATTTGTTTTATCAACAATTCGCCAAGTTGATGACATAACCTACATGAAATCCCTTTTGGAGCACATATGCACGAGTTATAATAAATATATCTGCTCCGATGCAAAACACGCCGCAGAGGACATCGGCTACATCGAACTTGATGGTCTTAAAGTCATCAAAAGCACTGATATCATTGAGCCAATCAAGGAAAATCACCTCGCAATATTGCACGCGATTATCAAAAAAGAAAGCAATTTTACGGAGCAAATAAGCTCCGGTGCTGGTGCCAAAGGTATGATGCAAATCATGCCTGCGACAGCGAAATTCGTCTGCTCAAAGCACGGAATTGCGTACAACAGTGCAAAATTACAAACAAATGCAGGATACAACATCTATCTTGGCACGATATACCTGAACGATCTTCTGGAAAAATACAATGGTTCATATGCAAAAACACTTATAGCCTACAACGCGGGGTATGGGAATCTTGCAAAATGGGAAAACATTTATTTCACTGTCGAGAACTACCAAGACATGGTTATGTTTATTGAACTTATGCCGTTTTATGAAACGAGGAGGTATGTCAAAAAAGTGCTTGAATGGGAGGGAATTTACGGATATGTTTTCGAATATCACCAGTAATTTCCCAGCCAATAAAAGCGTGAAAATTGAACAATTAGTGGTGGTTCAAAATTGAGGCTGAATCAAAACCAATAACATCGCATTTGCAAACATTGTTTAGGACATCAAAAAACCCTTGAGCAATTTCCGTTCTGCCTTGCTCTTTCAGGCGTAATTCCAAAATATCCTTCATTTCGTGCAAGAAAAGGACATCATTTGCAGCGTATTTCTTCTGTTTTTCGGTTAAATTTTTTGCCGCCCAGTAAGAAGATTGGCTTTCTTTTTCAAGTTCAACATTTAGAAGTTCTTTGCAGAGAGTCTTCAATCCGTGGTGTTCGGTGTATGTTCGAACAAGCTTTGAGGCGATTTTTGTGCAAAAAAGCGGTGTAATTTGCGAAATTTTCAAATAGTGACACAAAATCGCGACATCAAACCTTGCATAGTGGAAAATTTTTGTGAGGGATTGATCCTCCAAAACTTTTTTCAAATTTGGGGCGGAATAATCAGTGCCGTCGAATTTTACGAAGTAGACATTTTGCTCGGAATCAGAAATTTGCACCAAACAAAGGCGGTCACGCACAATATTCAAACCAAGGGCTTCGGTATCAATAGCAATTGAGCCAACAAAACCCATTTCAGGCGGGAGGTCATTATGGAAAATATTGTGCAGTTTCATTTTAAGATAAAAAATATTCTCAATAATAATTCCGCCAAAGTTGAATTGTCAAGTTGTAAAATTATAAAAGAAAAACTTCGCACGAAAGCGAATCAAAATTTGCAAGTCCGGTTATGCCATCCGCAATTTGCATCGTTTTCGTATATAAAAAATAATTCACACCAACAACCTCAATCGGAAAACTTCGCGAGGAAATCACCACACTAAACGCACGGATATTCGTTCCAGAGCTTACAAAAACCCCGCTGCGAATTGCAACTTGCTCCTTCCAAGAAAATAAAATATCGCCATTTGTTTGCAATAGTTTCTCCACATTTTGCACTTTCCACTGCGAGATCCCCAATTTTTGCGGTAAAAATTCCACAAAATCCGTTGTTTCGAGGGTTTCTCCATTTTGTACGAATTTAAAATAAAGTTGTGAAACATCAAACGGCAATTCAACGCGATTGATATACCCAGAAAGCAAAACGAAGCGTTTGCCGTCCGTTGTTGTTTCAATATTGCTGCCAAATCTTGCACGAAGCAAATGCGAAAGTTCATAAACGCCATCGCCAAGTTTTTTGACATCACGAAACGCACAAATTTCATTTCCAATAATGCACAAATTTTTCATTGCGAAAAAGTCTAAATCGGAAATGGATTTCAACTCCTGACCGGAGACCTCCACCGTCATTGTATTAATTTCGTCCGTGAGTGTGAAATCAACTGCAAAATCAGTGCCATCAAGAACTTTTCCCATTGTGGAATTTGTGTTTTCATCGAAAATTTTAATGTAATTTCCTTCAGTTTGAGTTGCATAATAAGCAGAAATTCCTGAGTTCTGAACATTTTTGAACGCAAACCAAAGCGGGAAAGTTCCCTCAAGGCAACCCTTGTTTGTGAAATTATTTACATCAATTATCTCGCACGATATCGGTTCGTTTTGCGTGGATTCCCTAAGCGAAACCTTGCCATCGACAACAATAATGTTTTGAGAAATCATATCAAGCAAAACACCTTGCATTTTCACAAATTCAACTTCAATATTCGTTCCATCGAAATGAAATTTCTCAACAAGACCAACAATTTCGTTTTCGCCATCAAAAAAATTAATTAAATTTCCAACATTGATTTCCATGTAATCGTGCATTGCGGGAAGCGTAATTTTTTGCATTGTCATTGAGTTCAAAAAAACCAAAACTTTTCTTGCAAGGTTTTGTGCGACGGATTCACTCAAAACAAATGGCACGGCGAAGGAAAATTCTCCTCCGTTTTTGGAATCATCGCCAACATGGATTATCGTCGTTGCACAGTTGCGATCCACATTGTAAAAGCTCAAAATCACTTTTGAAAACACAGAACCCGATGAAGACGAAACATTGAGAATCTCCGCATTTGCTTCATCAATAACAATGTTTTGACTCAAAATCGGCACAGATTTCAAATTCCGCATGGAATCAACGACAACTTTCCCGTTTTCTTGGAAAATTCGCAAGTTGTATAGCAATAAAACCCAACCAAGTATTGTTTTATACGAAACCAAACCCTTCAAAACAACACCGTTCATCACACCATTGACATCACGAATTTCATAATTTTCGATCCCTGATCGAAGCAAAAGAAATTCAACTAAATCACCAACCTGACACGACATAACCTTTCCATTAAGCCAATGTCCAAACTGCCAATTGGAACAATCCGCCCAAACTTCAGTCTTTAATGGAAAAAATGGGAATGGTCTTGCGTCCCATGTCCAAATAAATTTGTTTTGAACGATATCAGAATTCTTCGCCCAGAAGTTTTCCGTTGCAATAATTGCATCACTTTGAGACTGAAAATCCACCATACCTTTCGAACCACGCGGAAATGCGGATTCACTCGATGATTCATCGTGGAAAACATTTGGTTGATTCGTGGATAAATCAACCGATGGAAACCCGTATTCCATAAACCAAACTTTTTTCATTTTCGGTTGCCATTGAGTCCTTACGCCATCGGAATTGACATGCTCGTTTTCAATAAACCATCGAATGTTTTTCCACGCCCATTCCGGAGACAATGGAAACTTCTGAGTTCTTTCCCAATTATAATAAAAATCCCAGCCTTCGCCTGAATTCCAGCCGTTTTCAATTTCTGAAATCAATGGTTGAGACGATTTATCCGTCAAAGGAAAATAAGCATCAAGACCAATGAAATCAATGTTTCCATTCGCCCAAAGTTTATCCATATTGTAAAACCCGCCTTCCGTGTGGTGATATTCACTCCAATCGGCGGCGTAAGTCAGTTTTGTTGAATTTCCAACAATTGCACGAATTTTGCCCGCCAAAGAACAGAATTCATCAACGGCAGGAAATGCGTTGTTGTGATTGATTTTCGTCAAGCCAATCATCTCCGTGCCAATAACGAAGCAGTCCGCCAAACCTTTCGTTAAATTTGCGTAATGTTTCACAAATGCGTTGTATCCATCACTTTTGTGGAAAAAATTTGAAATGTTGGAATGCGAACCTGTTAATCTTCCACGCCACGGCTTTTGGTCGCAGTCCATCATAAGCATTGGCGTGAATGCAACTTTTAAACCACGGGCTTTGAGCTCGCTCAAAAGTGCAACAACGGAACCATCGCTTGGTGTTCCGCCGTAACGCAAGTTTCCTTTTGAATCACGCCCGATTACCCTTGTTTGCGTGCGTTTTTTTCCGGCAACTCGCCATTCGTCCGGCAGTGTTACCATGTTGTAATCATTATATTCACACGCAGGAAAGACCGAGCAATTGGCAATGTCCATTGAATCTCCAAACCAGTTCACGATAACCGAAACCCATTCCAAATTCGGTAATTGAGATTGAAGTTGATCAAGCGAAACAAGAACATCGGCCTTGTTTGAATTATTGTTTGCATTAAGGGTTTTCTTGGAATCTTGAAGTAGAACATCGCCTTTTTTTGTTCCGCGAATTTTGTATTTCGTAGTAACTTGTGTGTGATAGCAGAACTCCCCGCTGGCAGGAATTAAAGTTACGCCATTGATTAGATTGTTGATCGATTTTGGATTGTATTTTGAAATATTCCTTTGCACGGTGAATGTAAATTTTGGCATTGAAGTTCCAAAATCGGAAATCGGAAATTGTTCGAAAACGATATACGAAAGCCCTTTGAATGCCAGGTTTTTGTCTTTTGCGATTATCTCATCAACTGTTTGATTTTGCGTGCCTTTGTAGAATGAATGCTTGTATTTCTTTAAATCAACAGCCTGACCATTCACGCAAACTTCTAAAAGTTCGTCAAGTTCTCCTTCGCAAATGCCAATTGCGAAATCAAGTTTATAGGCTGTGCGAAATGTTGCGGATTTTGGTTTATTCACGCCAAAACCGGAAAGAAATTGCGTACCCATCGAACCTGCGTCCAGCATATTTTGAATGAAGGAGTAGTCAAATGAATTTTGCACTGTTATGCCATCGTTTTGGATAATTTGCGATGTTAAATTGTTATACCAAATAAGGTTCCCTGCCAGTGTTGCCTTTCCAAAAACAAGTGGAATTCCCGAATTTTCACCGTTTCCTTGGGTAAGAATATCATCAATTCCCTTAAGATTTTCCTGAAGTGAGCGAAGTTTGTCAAGATTCTGCAATTGCGATTGCGTACCTGCAATAACGGAAGGTAGCGCATTCATTGTGGCATCGATAGACCCTGACACCAAAGAGATAATTCCCTGCATATTTTTGTAATAATTCACACAACTACCATTCACAAATTTTGTTTGTGGAAGCAGATAAATTTGTTTTGTAAATATTTTACTTGATTTTTCAATTATTGCAAGCCAGTGTAATTTTATTAATTAACTTTTTAAGTTATGTCTTATTTTTTAGGGGGGAACGGCATCACTGCCGCACATGGTACTATGGATAGCCTCGTTCCAATGGTCATTGAACAAACAGGAAAAGGTGAAAGATCATTTGATATCTACTCCCGTCTTCTTCGTGAAAGAATTATTTTTGTTACCGGTCAAGTTGAAGACCACATGGCTTCGTTGATTTGTGCTCAATTGCTTTTTTTGGAATCTGAGGATCCTGAAAAGGACATATACCTTTACATAAATTCCCCAGGTGGCGTTGTTACTGCTGGGCTTTCAATTTATGATACAATGCAATTCATTAAACCCGATGTTGTCACAATTTGCATGGGTCAAGCTTGTTCAATGGGGTCGCTTTTGCTTGCGGCGGGTGCTGCTGGGAAAAGATACTGCCTTCCAAATGCGAGAGTCATGATCCACCAACCATCAGGCGGATCAAGAGGTCAAGCCACTGATATCGAAATTCACACAAAGGAGATTCTTGCTATCAAAAAGCGTTTGAACGAAATTTATGTTAAACACACGGGGCAAAAACTTCCTGTTGTGCAAAAAGCAATGGAACGCGATAACTTTATGTCTCCGTATCAAGCAAAGGATTTTGGTCTTGTTGATTCCGTAATCGAATCGCGTCATGCAATTCACAACCCTGAAAAAAAGTAAGCAACTAAACATTAAAGGAATTTAAATTTTAAAGTATGTCAACAAATCTATTATACTGCTCGTTTTGTGGGAAAGGTCAACATGAAGTTAAAAAATTGATAGCAGGTCCAAATGTTTTCATTTGTAATGAATGTGTTGAATTGTGCGATAACATTGTCAGCGACATGAAATATGATGATAACGTTGCAGGCGATAAAATCCCCACACCAAGCGAAATTCACAAAATTTTGGATCAATACATAATTGGTCACAGTGATGCGAAGAAAATCATGGCAGTTGCGGTTTATAACCACTATAAAAGAATAAAAAATCCAAATGTTGCTGGAAGCGGTGTTCAAATTCAAAAATCCAACATTCTTCTTCTTGGACCAACTGGCTCAGGAAAAACACTTTTTGCACAGACTCTCGCCAAAGTTCTAAAAGTTCCATTTGCAATTGCAGATGCAACAACATTGACAGAAGCCGGCTATGTTGGGGAGGATGTCGAAAATATTGTCCTTCGTTTGGTTCAAAATGCGAACTATGACATCGCAAAAGCAGAACAAGGCATTATTTACATTGATGAAATCGATAAAATCTCCCGCAAATCAGATTCCGCCTCAATAACGCGTGATGTCTCCGGCGAAGGTGTTCAACAGGCACTTTTGAAAATCATCGAGGGAACAATTGCATCGGTTCCACCACAAGGCGGAAGAAAACACCCGCAACAGGAATACATTAAAGTCGACACAACAAACATTTTGTTCATTTGCGGTGGAGCATTTGCCGGAATTGAGAAAATCGTCGAACGCAGAATAACGAAATCCGGAATTGGTTTTGGTGTTGATGTGAAAGCAAAAGTGAAAAATGCAATTTCATTGATCAAAGATGTCACAATTGAAGATGTGATTTCCTATGGTCTAATTCCTGAATTCATTGGTCGTTTGCAGGTTCTTGCAAAGTTGAGCGAACTAACTGAAGATGAACTTGTGAGAGTCCTCCACGAGCCAAAAAACGCGATTATCAAACAATACACAAAGCTTTTTGAATATGATAACGCAAATTTAGTATTCACAGACGAAGCGATTTCTGAAGTTGCAAAAGAGGCAATTCGTTGCAAGACGGGTGCTCGTGGTCTTCGCACAATCATTGAATCGACACTTCTTGAAACAATGTATACCCTGCCAGATACACGCGATTCCCTTCGCACAGTTGTGATTGACAAAGCCGTTATTGCCGATAAAGCCAAGCCTCAAATTCGAATTGAAAAAGCGACACACAAGGAAAAGAAACCGAAAAAAGAAACGGAAAAAAAGCTTGACAATTCAACTGCTGAGGAACAAAAAGAGGCAAATTAAGGCTGAAACTGCATGGTAATTAAGGGAAAAACCGGAAACTGGAACATCGTTGTTGGAATTGAGGTTCACGCACAAATTAACACGAAAACAAAGTTGTTTTCTTCAAGTGCGGCAACTCACGATGCCATGCCCAACACACAAGTTTCGTTTTTTGATATCGCCTCACCCGGGCAATTGCCGGTTTTGAATATGGAAGCGGTGAAAAAAGCGGTGAAAACAGGTTTTGCAATCAAAGGAACTGTCAACAAAAATTCTTCGTTTGATAGAAAACACTATTTCTACCCAGATCTTCCCCAAGGCTACCAAATAACCCAACTTTATCACCCAATTGTTGATGGCGGTGCGATTGAAATCCTCGATGAAAACAAAGTTAAAAAAATTATCCGTGTAAATAGAATCCACATTGAACAAGATGCAGGCAAATTAATTCACGATATCTACGACGATAAATCCTGTGTTGACCTCAATCGCGCGGGAATTCCACTTATGGAGATCGTCTCCGAAGCTGATATGACATCCCCACATCAGGCGGTGGAATATGTGAAAAATCTTCGCCTTTTGCTTCGTGCAATTGAAACAAGCGATGCCGACATGGAAAAGGGTAACTTCCGCTGCGATGTCAACATTTCCGTAATGCGTGAAGGCGAAACTAAGTTTGGAACGCGTTGTGAAATCAAAAATGTGAACTCAATTCGCTCGGTCTCACGGGCAATTGAAATTGAGGCGAATCGCCATGTGGAATTGATCGAATCGGGCGAAAGAGTCATTCAACAAACCCGACTTTTCGACGCCAAAACCGAAACAACTCGCAAAATGCGTAACAAAGAAGAGGAGGACGATTACCGCTATTTTCCAGATCCTGACCTCATGCCCGTCAATTTAACGGACGAATTTCTCGCCGAAATCAAGGCAAGTTTGCCCGAACTCCCAAGCGAAAAAATCAATCGCTACCAATCACAATACGCACTTTCTTATTACGATGCCGCCGTTTTGATTTCAGAAAAATCAATCAATGATTACTTCGAACAAGGTGTTTTTGAGGCAAAAGATATCAAGAATTTCGTCAATTTGCTTTTGAGCGAACTGCTTGGACGCACAAAAAAAAGCGAAATTACACTTGAAAACTGTAAAATGTCGGCGAAAAACCTTGCTGGGCTTTCAAACTGTGTTCAAAGTGGCACAATTTCCAGCAAAATCGCAAAGGATGTCATGGACATAATGTTCGAAACCGGCGACGACGCGGAAACGATTATCAAAGCGAAAAACCTCACACAAGTAACGGATGAATCGGCGATTATCGAATCAATTCGCAAGGTTCTGTTGCAAAATCCGACGCAAGTCGAAGAATTCAAGGCGGGGAAGGTGAAAGTTGTTGGATTTTTGGTTGGTCTTGCAATGAAAGAAACCCAAGGAAAGGCGAATCCTGCTTCCTTGAATAAACTCCTCGTGGAAGAACTTGGTAAGGCATAATTTGGAATTTTTCCATTTTCCATTTTTTGTATCACTGCACTAGTACACTATAACACACACGCATCGCGGCAAAGTGCCAAGAATCCTTAATGAATAAGGGTTTTTGGCAATTAATCCTTCACAAATGGGTTTTTTGATGTCTCAACCTTGAAGCGAAGTGGACTTGAAGAAAGGTTGAAATCCTTTGCGAGGGAATTTCGCAAGTAACGCAAGTAACTTTCGTGGATATCTTTCGTGTTTGCAAAGAGGATGAATGTCGGCGGGCGAATTTTCGTTTGCGTGATGTACTTCAGCTTGGTGTCTTTGCCTCTAAATTTTGGCGGTGAGTGCAATTGCGTTCTTTGTTTGAGCCAATTGTTCAGCGTGGAAGTTTGAATTTTGGTGTTCCAAGAATCGTAAAGTTTTACAACTTTTCCGTAAAGTGCGCCGATGTTCTTCTCCGTTTTTGCTGAAATTTCAACAATTACAGGGTCGGAAACTTCAATGCAGGCGTTTTCGATTTTCTGGCGGATTTTATCAATTGTATCCTTTTTTTCCGTTGTGAGGAGATCAACTTTGTTGAGGGCGATGATAAGAGGGCGACCCTCCCGTGCGACATCGGTAATGATTTGCAAGTCTTGACTAATCAAGCCAACGGTTGCATCAACGAT
>CAMAVG010000001.1 GCA_945861605.1 Rickettsia typhi | reverse complement strand
TTTTTTTTTTTTTTTATTTATGCCGTAATTTACTGCATTTGTCCGCCGAATGTTACAAGGAACGAAAGTGGTGTGTCATATTCTTGAGACTTTATTATTTTTCCAAATGCAAAGCCGATTGGTCCCATGGGAGACCTCCACGAAACACCGACGCCACTTGCGATTCTTATGGAAGATTCGTCGTACATTTTTCCTCCGATAATTTTGCTTGCGTCGATTCCATAAAGGGTTCCAAAATCGGTGAAGAGGTATGTTGTAATGCCAAGATCCCTCGATAGCCCGTTTGGAAAACGAATTTCGGTTGAGACTAATCCTAAATTCTGCCCGCCGTAGGAATAGGAGTCGTATTGTCCTGAAGAGTATTGATACCTTGGACCAACACCCCGATAGTTGAAGCCTCTCATTCCAAAACCGCCACCAAGGGAATAAAGATTCTGAACATTGACAGCAGAACCGCCGATGCCTTGAATTGTGGCGAATCTGCCTTTTATGCCAAAGACGAGTTCCTCAAAATTGAAGAGTTTTTTGTAATAATCACCGCGGATTTCACTGGAAATATACTTCATGTTTCCGCCTAATCCTGCGATTTCTTGCTTTAAAATGAAGGAGTACCCCCCCGATGGAATGAAGTTGTTGTCGCGTTTATCGTATGATAGTGTGTGACCAATTGCCGAGGTTTGGAAACTTCCAAGTTGTGCGATTATGTAGGGACTGTAAAGGTTTGAAAGCTGTTCAATGACGGAATTTTGGTAGCGATAGCTTATGTTGTGGCGAAGATATTGCGTGATGGAATATGCCATGAAGAAGCTTGTGGAGTATGTGTTGGATTGGTATGGGACGAAGTTTGGGTTGCCGTATTTGGAATAGGAAACCTGTGTTCCAAAAAGGATATCCCTGCCTTTGAAGTAAGGTTCGGAAAAGGAAAGGCTGTAGTTTTCTCCGTACATGCTTTTATCGAGTGAAATTCCCGCATTATAGCCTTCGCCAAGGAAATTGGATTCATTAACCGAGACATTTCCTGAGACCCCGTTGTATTGGTCGCCACCAATTGAAGCGTTGATGCTGGCGGTTGAACGCTCCTTGACGGTGATTGTTACCGCCATTCTGTCCTGCGTGCCATCGATGAGTTTTTCTTCGATCTGGACATCGTCGAAATATTGGAGATTGCGAATTCGTTGCATTGACCGTTGCACTTTGGAAATGTCGTAGACATCGCCCTCTTTTACAAGGATTTCCCTGCGGATTACTTGGTCGGAGGTTTTGTTGTTGCCAATTATGGTGATTTTGTGAAGATAGATTCTGCGGGAATTCTTTAAAATGTAGGTGATATCAATGGTTTTTTCTGGGGTTGGTTCGTCTTTGTGTTCGACTTGGGCGAAAATAAATCCGTTTTTTTGAAGATATTGCTGTAAGTTCCCGATGGTCTTTTCGATTTTCTCAATGTTGAAAACTTCGCCCTCCTTGTTGAGGATTTCGTCTTCTTTGAAGTGGCTTATATCAAGGTCTTCGACGAAATTTTCAATTTTGTGCTTCCCGAAGTGGAATTTCTCTCCTTCATTGATGAAGTATTGAATGGCGAATAAATTTTTATTATTATAATATGTGCTTAAAACATGGATATTTTGAAATTGCGGGTAACCTTTGGTTAGGTAGAATCTTTTGAGAGCCTCTTGTTCGTTTTGAACGGATTCGTTATCAAATGATGCGCCAAGGTTCAGTTTGAATATGCTTCGTGGGCGAATGTGGAGGATTTCCTTGAGCTGGGAATCGCTAAATTTTTCGTTTCCCTCAATGGAGATTTTTTCGATTTGTGCTTTTTTGCCTTCTTGAATGTCAAAAATTACAATAACACGCGTGCCGTCTTCAAGGAATTCAACCATGGGTTTGATTTTGACATTGAGATATCCCATTTTTTGGTAAATCATTGTGAGGCGTTTGGTATCGTTTAGTAAATCGTTTTTGGAGAAGAATCTTTTTTCTTTTGTGGAGATTTCCTCGAGGATTTTATCCTTGCCAATTGCTTTTCTGCCGTTGAATTGGATTTTTTTTATTACGGGGGTCTCAATAACGGAAATTGTGATTCCGCCCTCCTTCCGTGTGATTTTGACATCGCTGAAAAAGCCGGTTTTGTAAATTTTTTTTATTGCATTCGAAAGGGTGGCATCGGAAAAAACCTTGGTTGAATCTGAATTTGCTGTGAGGTCAGAATAAAGCTTGATTGTATTTGCTTCAATACTTTTATTACCAATGACTTCAATTTTTGCCTCGCTTTCAATGGCGGTGATCGGTGGGATATCCGCAAAAGAAACATTGCTAATGGTGAAAAATGCAAGGAAAAATAAAAACTTCAAAAAAAAGATTGACAAATTAAATGTTATAATTAACTGAACTTTGGATAAAGTAGTATTTTTTTATTGTAAAGCTAAAAATATGGTAACAACAAATCAGTTAGTAAGGCAGAATAGAACTGCTAGAGTTTATAAGTCGAAATCGCCAGCATTGGAGGAATGTCCCCAAAAGCGTGGTGTTTGTGTAAAGGTTTATACAACAACCCCAAAGAAGCCGAACTCGGCTCTTCGTAAGGTTGCTCGTATTCGTCTTTCCAATGGTTACGAAGTCATTGCTTATATCCCAGGTGAAGGGCATAATCTTCAAGAACACAGCGTAGTGCTGATTCGTGGCGGTCGTGTAAAGGATCTTCCCGGTGTAAGATACCACATTGTCAGAGGTGCCCTCGATCTTCAAGGTGTAAAAAACCGTAAGCAGTCTCGCTCATGTTATGGTGCGAAAAAACCTAAAAAGTAATTTGTTAAATTAAAATATGCCTCGTAAAGCAAGAACATTTAAAGTTCGCTTAACTCCAGATCTTCAATACAACAGTCTTCTTGTTGCAAAATTTATCAATCAAGTAATGTCTGATGGTAAAAAAACAGTTGCTTCAAACATCGTTTATTCTTCACTAGCAAACCTTGCAAAGACTGCACAAGAAAAGAATGTTTCAATTCTCGACCTCTTCGTGAACATCATCGAATCAATCAAACCACGCGTGAAAATGAAATCTCGTCGTGTTGGTGGTGCAACATACCAAGTTCCAAAACCGTTGGAGCCTCGCGAAAGCGAAATGATCGCCATGAAATGGTTGATCGAGGCGGCAAGGTCTGCATCTGGCAAACCAATGGTTCAAGCTCTTACAAATGTTTTCGTTGAAACTCTTGAAGGCAGAGGAACCGCAGTTAAGAAAAAAGAAGAAATGCACAAAAGTGCCGAGGCCAACAAAGCTTTCGCACACTTTGCGTAAAATATACTTGACAAATAAAAACCAAACAATTAATTAAAATTTAATTATTTTTCAAAAATGGCAAAAAAAGGTAGAATTGAAAGAAACAATAGAGTTGCCGACACTATTAAAAAAGAAGCAACAAAACGCGATGGTCTTGTAAAAATTCTAAAAGCTTCGCTTGAAAATGTTTCGTACGATGAAAAATTTGCTGCGATGATCGCAATCCAAAAGCTTCCACGCGACGGTTCAGCAACAAGACACCGCAACAGATGTGCTCTTACTGGGCGTCCTCGTGGGTTTTTCTCAAAATTCGGTCTTTCAAGAAATGCAATTCGCCATTACGCATCATTTGGTTTGATATCCGGTCTTAAGAAATCTAGTTGGTAATATATAATATATGAGTACAAATCACGCAATCAGCGCATTAATCAGTTCAATAAACAACGCTGGAGCAGTAAAAAAAGCTGCAATCAAACTTCCATTCAACAATTTAGTCGGTGGTGTTTTAAAAATCCTTCTTGACGAAGGCTTCATCGCATCGTACGAAGTCTATGACGAGCGTCCAAATGTAAAATTTGTGAAAATATCACTAAGTTATGTAAAAGGAAAGCATTCAATTCAAGAATTCAAAGTTGTGTCAACTCCTGGTAAAAGAATTTATTCTTCGCCAAAATCACTTCTACCATACTACGATTCCCTTGGTTTCTACATTTTCTCAACAAGCAAGGGCATTATCACAGATAACATCGCTCGCCAGTTGAATGTTGGTGGTGAAATTTTATGCAAAGTTTTTTAATATATATATGTCAAAAATTGCAAGAATACCGGTTAAAGTTCCGCAAGGCGTAAACCTTACCGTTATTGATAACCTAATCAAAATCGAAAGTAAATCCAACACCGTTCTTTACCCGTTCAACCAAATCGTTGAAATGATCAGAGACGGCGAAACAGTTTCGTTCGCACTAAAACAAGAATCAAGAAACAGAACTGCGCGTTCAATTCTTGGAACTCTTTACGCTTCAATCAGAAGAGCAATTGAGGACATTCAAAACAAATTTACCGCTAAAATCCAACTCAAAGGTGTGGGTTATAAAGCAGTTTTTGCCGGAAATATCCTTACTTTGTCGCTCGGTTTCAGTCACCCTGTCAAAATTTCAATCCCTACAACTGTTGAATTAAAAGTCACACAAAATACTTTAATTGAAATCACGGGAATTGACCGCAGAATTGTGATGAGCATCGCAATGACAATTCGTAATCTTCGCAAACCTGAGCCATACAAAGGAAAAGGTGTGTTTGTGAACGACGAGACAATTACAATCAAAGAAGGAAAAAAGAAATAATTAATCAGAAAATATGTCTTCTTACAAACATTTCGATCCAAAAGTCATCAAAAAACGCAGGAAATCCCGTGGGAAATCTGGCGATACTCAGCATGAATTATACATTCTCAAAACGAACAGACACCTCGTTGCCGTTCTTTATGACAAAACAGAACAAAGAGATATCTCATCAATATCCACACGCCCGGCAGGTTTTGTTCACGCTGAAACACGCACTTTAGACGCGGTTGCAATCGGAAAACAATTCGCTGAACTTTGCAAATCAAAGAACATCGAAAAAATCTACTTCAACAAAATGAATTATAAATTCCACGGTCTTGTAAAATCAGTCGTAGAAAGCATCAGAGAATCAGGAATTAATATCTAATAAATATGAATCGCAAAAAAGATAACAGTAACAATAACAAAAAAGCACCGGTTTTTTTCGACACAATCATCGATATTCGCAGAGTTGTGAAGGTTGTAAAAGGCGGTAGAATCTTCTCTTTCAGTGTTCTTGCAATCATCGGAAACAAAAAAGGCGTTTTTGGAATTGGAAAAGGCAAAGCTTTAGATGTTACTCAAGCCAAAAAAAAGGCAATTTCAATGGCAAAAAACAGGCTCGTGAAAATTAACTTGCGTGCCGGAAGAACAATTCATCACTCAATTGACGGTGAATGCGGTGCAACAAAAGTTGTATTGAGACCCGCAACACCCGGTACCGGAATCGTGGCTGGTGGTGCTGTTCGTGCACTTTTGGAGTCAATCGGGATTCAAGATATTGTAACAAAAGTTGTTGGATCATCCAACTCATACACATGTCTTCGTGCAACAGCTGAAGCGCTTGAAAACACAAACTCACTTCGTGCAATTGCCGCTCTTCGTGGAAAAACAATGAAAGAAATGGTTGCTTCAATCAAAGATTCCAAGCACTCCGAAGGCGAAGATTTATCCGACGAAAAAGAAGAAACTGTTTCCGCATAATGTGTCAAAGAAGAAAATATCGCTTATAGGCTCTGGAATGATCGGTGGGACTATCGCCCACTTGCTTTTTATGAAACAATACGCCGATATCATTCTTCTTGATGTCAACAAGGGCGTTGCCCAAGGTAAGGCTCTTGATATCTCACAATCTGGTTGCATTATTGATTCAGACTCGCAAATTTCAGGCACGGACGACTACTCACAAATATCTGGAAGCGATGCCGTTATTATCACCGCAGGAATTCCTCGCAAACCGGGGATGTCGCGCGACGATTTGATCGCAACAAATGCTAAAATCATCCAATCCGTTGCTGAAAATGTCGGGAAATATGCACCAAATGCGTTTGTAATCATCATAACAAACCCGCTTGATATCATGGTTCAACACTTCCAAAATATCTCAAAAATGCCACATAAAAATGTTGTTGGAATGGCTGGAGTCCTTGATACTGCTCGTTTCTCTACATTCCTTGCCGAGGCACTCAATGTCTCAAGATCCGATGTCAAAACCTTCGTTCTTGGTGGACACGGCGACACAATGGTTCCACTTTTAGACTACACCACGATTGCCGGCATTCCACTCAAAAATTTCGTCAAAAGCGGGGCAATTTCCCAAGAAAAACTTGACGAAATTGTGCAGAGGACTCGCAACGGTGGGGCTGAAGTTGTCGCACTTCTTGGAAATGGATCAGCGTTTTACTCGCCCGCACACTCTGCGATAAAAATGCTCGAATCCTATCTTTTTGACAAAAAAAACATTCTACCTTGTGCATCTTATATCGATGGTCAATACGGTGAAACCTCAATTTATGCCGGTGTTCCAGTCGTTATTGGTGCCAATGGCGTTGAAAAAATTATAGAAGTCGAGCTTTCAGAAAGCGAGAAATCAATGCTGCGGATATCAATAAATTCCGTTCGAGAACTCCTCAAATCGCTGTGAATTCGAGTTTCGAAAACCAAATTTCCAAAAAAACCTCCAGAAAAACAGTTGTAGTAGCAATGTCCGGCGGCGTTGATTCCACCGTTTGTGCCGCATTGATGAAAGACCGTGGGCATAATGTCATCGGCGTCACTCTTCAACTTTATGACTACGGCGAGGCAACATGTTCGACGGATTCCACTCAAAAAAAATCCAAAACATGCTGTGCCAGTAAGGATATTTTCGACGCCCAAAAGGCATGCGAAATGCTTGAGATTCAGCACTATGTGTTAAATTATGAGGACATCTTCCGCGAGGAAGTGATTAAAAATTTCGCCGACCAATACATTCAAGGATACACCCCAATCCCGTGCGTGACATGCAATCAAACGGTGAAATTTCGCGACCTATTCAAAATTGCGAAAAAACTTGGGGCGGATACCCTCGTCACGGGTCATTATGTTCAAAAAAAAGAAGGAAAAATGCACCAAGGGGCAGATAAAACCAAGGATCAAAGCTACTTCCTCTTCCAAACGACGCAAGAACAACTTGATTTCCTCGAATTCCCACTTGGCGGCTTTTCAAAGGCGGAGACTCGCGAACTTGCGCGTAAATACCAGCTTGAGATTTCAGAAAAGCCTGATAGTCAGAACATTTGCTTTGTTCCGGACGGAGACTACGCCAAAGTTGTGCAAAAATATCACCCTGAATCGTTTAAAATTGGCGAAATTGTGGAGATTGAATCCGGTCAAATTCTTGGCACGCACAAGGGAATTATTCACTACACGCTTGGGCAGAGGCGTGGTCTTGGAATTGCATTTGAAGATCCGCTTTATGTTGTTAAGCTTGATGTCTCCACAAATACCGTTTTCGTTGGGAAGCATCACAACCTTCTTCGAGACACCTTCACAATTTCAAATTCGCACTTTTTAGTTGATGAATCCGAGCTTCAAACCCTGAGCAATAGCGGAAAATTGAAAGCGCGCGTCCGTTCATCGTGTGAGGAAATCCCCTGTGAAATCACTGGAAATACCGTGAAACTTTCAGAAAAAATCGCATTTATTTCCCCGGGGCAAGCCGCCGTTTTTTACAATGAAACGCAAATGCTTGGCGGTGGGTATATTGAAAAAATTGTTGGCTAGATTCCAAACCATTTCATTGCGGTGTTGATGTCCTTGTCTCCTCTTCCGCACAAATTCACGATTACAACATCGGTTTTGGTTAAATTCGGTAATATTTTGTAGAGGAATCCCAATGCGTGGCTTGGTTCGATTGCGGGAATTATTCCTTCAAGTTTGCAAGTAAGACGCAGAGCTTCCATGGCTTCGTCATCGTTAATTGGGTGGTATTCCACCCGTTTGGAATCCTTTAGAAATGAATGTTCGGGACCAATGCCGGGGTAATCCAGCCCTGCGGAAATTGAGTATGTTTCTTGGATTTGCCCCTCGTCGTTTTGCATAATGTATGTTTTGTTTCCGTGAAGAACGCCAATTTTTCCAAGGTTGAGAGTCGCCGCAGTTTCATTTGTTTCAATGCCCTTGCCTCCCGCTTCAATTCCAATAATTTTTACATCATCGCCTAAAAAACCGCTAAAAAGCCCGATGGCGTTGCTTCCTCCGCCAACTGCCGCCATTATGTGCGTTGGAAGTCTTCCTTCCGTTTCAAGAATTTGCGTGCGTGCTTCAGTTCCAATGACAGATTGAAATTCCTTCACCATTGTTGGATAGGGGTGTGGTCCCGCAGCAGTTCCGATGAGGTAGTAACAGGTTTCGGCGTTCGTTGCCCAGAAACGCATGGCATCGTTCATTGCGTCTTTGAGTCCCCTCGATCCCGATTCAACAGCGTGGACTTCAGCCCCGAGAAGTTTCATTTTGAAAACATTGACTTCTTGGCGTGCGACATCCTTTGCTCCCATAAAAATTGTGCATTTAAGACCAAATTTCGCACAAACACTCGCGGTTGCAACGCCGTGTTGCCCTGCTCCAGTTTCGGCGATTATATGTTTTTTTCCCATTTTCATCGCTAAAAGAACTTGCCCGATGCAATTGTTAATTTTGTGCGAACCCGTGTGGTTGAGTTCGTCGCGTTTGAAATAAACCTTTGCCGTGCCAAAGTGTTGAGTCGTCCTTTCTGCGAAATAAAGTGGTGAAGGGCGACCGGTATAATGCTTTTGATAATAAGAAAATTCTGCCCAAAATTCGGAAGTCTTTCTGTGAAAATTGTAGGATTCCTCAAGTTCCTTAACAAGTGGCATGAGGAGTTCGGGAATATATTGCCCGCCAAATTCACTTTTTCCAAATTTTCCGCTGAAGTTTTCCTTGAACATTTTATTTTTAAAATAATGAAAGAAATGCTTCCATAAAATTAATTGTCAAGTTCAAGTTCCACATTGTAAAAAAACCTTGAAATTATGAATTTTGAATATATTACAAATAATAAATATTATGAAGCATGAATTCTATCAGCAATTTCACGGTTTTGAACACATATCTTCAACCGTTGGAGGAAATTCTTGCACAAGAAGGCGTTGCGGAGATTTCCATCAATGAACCTGAAAAAGGCTGGGTTGAAAAATTTGGCAAAATGTATTCCGTTTCACTCCCCGTTTTTACATACAAACACCTGTATGGTCTTGCAAAGCTTATTGCTCAATCAACGGATCAAATCGTCAGCGAAGAAAAGCCACTTCTTTCGGCAACTCTTCCAAACGGATGTCGTGTTCAGGTCGTCCTTCCGCCCGTTTGCCCAAAAGGAACCGTTGCATTTTCAATCAGAAAACCATCAACGACGAGCTACACCCTTGAAGATTACGAAAAAATGGGAGCATTCACCAAATCGGCGATATCCAAACAAGAAGATAGAAACGACTACATTCTTCAAGCCCTCCTTGAACAAAACCGCATAAAAGATTTCCTTCGCGGTTGCGTTCGGTTCAAAAAAAACCTGATTATCAGCGGAGGAACATCCACTGGTAAAACAACATTCACAAACGCCCTACTTCAAGAAATTCCAAGAGAAGAAAGGCTTATAACCGTAGAGGACGCAAGAGAAGTCGTGTTGAATCTGCACCCAAATAAGCTTCATTTGGTCTCTTCAAAAGGCGGACAAGGGCGAAGTGATGTTTCAACGCAGGATCTCATCGAAGCCTGTCTTCGTCTACGACCAGACAGAATAATCGTGGGGGAAATTCGCGGTAAAGAAGCCTTTTCATTCCTTCGAGCAATCAACACAGGACACCCCGGCTCAATTTCCACCCTCCATGCCGATTCCCCAACCATGGCAGTCGAGCAACTTAAGTTGATGGTTATGCAGGCTGGTCTTGGAATGGAACCGGACGAAGTGCGAAGTTATATCACGCAAGTTGTGGATATCATCGTTCAACTTAAACGCGGCGCAGGTGGCATAAGGTTCGTCTCCGAAGTAAAATTCCTGAAAAACCCAATTAAAATCAACCCAGATCCACAGACGGAAAATGCCGAATAATATCAAATCCTGTCATTTCTACGATGTTCTTCGCAACATTTTGTGCGTCGTCATTATTCACATTCACATGCACAAAATGAAGATTGGGAAAGTCTGGAAGATTAAGTCTTGCAACAGAGTGTGGATTCATTCCAAGCTTTTCCGCCGTATGAAGCAACGAAGCATGCGTAACATAACAAACCCCGCCAGCATTTGATTCCATAAGGGTGAAATATGTTACTGCGGAAATTATTCGAGCCATCTTCATCCTCTCAACCATTATAAGTTTGGAACTAACATACTGCCTTGTCCATTCATAAAAGTTTGAATCGCTTGGAAGGAAATTGCTTGGAATTAGGTGGCTCCAGCAATCTTTTGCCATATAAGGAATATCCGTCCTGTTAATTCTTGAACATGCGACGATTTCATCGCCTTGCATAATGGTGATATATTTGGCGAATGGGTTGTCGTATTGGTCAAATTCTGTGTCGTTATATGTTGGAATATCGTATTTTTCCTCAACAACGAAGCCTTGGTATCGGAATTTTAAAAGTCTTTCTAAAATATTCCCGTGTTTGTGTGAATCAAGCAATGAAAATGTTAGAATTTTGTATTGCGACATATGGATTTATTAGTTAGTTACAAACAAAATTTCTTGCAAGAAATTATCGATGTCAAGAATTTTAAAATTGCGATTTCCTTGATTTTTCCAAACTTATGGACTACACTTCAATTGAAAATTTATTTTTGGGAAATGAAAACGATTTTGTGCATTTTAGACGGCTTTGGCATTGGCGATAAAACCTACAAATACAACGCAATATTTCAAAGTAAAACGCCAAATTTCCAACGAATGCTTGGGCAGTATCCAAGCACGGAACTTGAAACATCGGGGCTTGCGGTTGGTCTGCCTGAAGGACAAATGGGAAATTCCGAAGTTGGACACATGACAATTGGTGGCGGAAGGGTTATTTATCAGGATCTTCCGCGAATAAATCTTGCAATCCAAAATGGCGAATTTGATGCAAAACTTGCGAAAACTTCAATCACGAGCAGAGTCCACTTAGTCGGGCTATGTTCCACAGGTGGCGTTCATTCAAGTTTGCAGCACATTCTTCACACATACAAATCCCTTGAAAACCTTGGTAAAACGGTTTTTTTGCATATAATTACCGATGGGCGAGATGTTCCCCCAAACGAATTTGCCTCCACGGTTGAACGGTTTCAAGGCTTGAACATTGCAACGATTTCAGGGCGTTTTTTCGCGATGGATAGGGATAACAAACTGGAGAGGACTCAAAAATATTTCTCCGCCTTAATGGGGGATTCCACAATGAAGTTTGGGGATATCCAAAAGGCAACGGAGTTTTTCCATTCGCAGAAAATTTCCGATGAATTCTTCGAGCCGGCAATAATTGGGAATTATAACGGCGTGAATTCCGGCGATTCCATCTTTTTTGCAAACTTCAGAGCAGACCGCATGCGTCAATTAACCCAAATGGCAATTGATTTGAGAACTGATTCCTCCACATTTTCAGAAATCATTTGCATGACGCAGTACTCCAAGGATATCGCAAGCAAAACGACGGTTCTGTTTTCGCAAAACAACATTCAAAACACGCTTGTTGATGTTCTTGAACTCCATGGCAAAAAACATTTACACATTGCCGAAACGGAAAAATATGCCCATGTGACATTTTTTTTCAACGGCGGGAAGGAAGCTCAAGGGCAGTTTGAAGAACGGATTTTGATTCAATCGCCCAATGTGAAAACATACGATCTTCAACCCGAAATGTCAATTTACGAACTCCAAGAACGCCTTTTTCAAAAAATCGAAGAAAATTCGCAGGATTTCATCGTAATCAACATTGCAAACGGGGATATGGTTGGTCACAGTGGGAATTTTGAAGCTTCAAAACAGGCGGCTCAGCACATTGATATCTTCCTTGGGAATTTGGAAAAATGCGTTTTGGAGAATGGATACGAGCTTCTAATCACCGCAGACCACGGCAATTTGGAGGAAATGGTTGACATCAAAACCGGAGAAATTCACACTCAGCATACGACTGGAGTCGTTCCCCTGATTCTAGTTTCGAAAAATCCGCATAAATTAAGGGCGGGAAGCCTTGCAAACATTGCTGGGACGATTCTTGATTTAATGGAAATTCCAAAACCGAGCGAAATGGTTGAAGGATTGTTATGATTTACAGATTCACGGGAGAAATGTGGCTTTGGGTTCCAAAAGATGGAATAAAAACCTCTTCGTGGCATTTTATTTCCGTTCCAAAATATTACGCGGATGTAATCAAGAAAGCTTGCGTGCATTTGGGCTGGGGTTCTGTGAAAATCACCGCAACAATTGGCGGAAAATCGTGGAAGACATCAATGTTTCGCAAGGATGAGACCTATATCATTCCCATAAAAAAGGAAATCCGCGAGAAATGCGAAGTTTCAGCTGGCGACAGAATTGAGATTTCCATCGCCGTTGAGTAAATAATTCCTTGCATTTCAACTTTGGATATTTTTTATTTTTTCCATAATAAAATTATACACTTGATATGCAAGATCTTCCAATTGAATTGAATCAAACCCTTAATTCCCTCCAAAAGTTGAGGGAATTTCTTTAACTTGGATTCCAAAAAATCGCGTCTGAAAGTTCTTGAAGACCAAGTTCTTGATGGAAATTATGAAATCAAGGTTTTGAAGGAAAAGGCATCGCTTGAACGCTACATTGCTGAATTTGAATTAGTTTCTTCCACGATAGAAGGCTACGCTGAAATAATCGAAATAGCAGACGACGAAATTCGAAACGAAATTTTCAAAGAACTTCCAAAGCTCATCGAGAAAATGAAATTTATGGAAATGGCGGAAATGTTTTCGGACGAAGCCGATAAACTTGGCGTTGTTTTGGAAATAAATTCAGGAGCAGGCGGCACCGAAAGCCAAGATTGGGCAGAAATGTTGGAGAGAATGTACATTCGCTGGGCGGAGGAAAAGAATTTCAAAATGGAAATCGTGAATCGTCTTCACGGGGAAGAAGCTGGAATTAAGCAATCGATTATTACAATTGAAGGCGAGAACGCCTACGGAATGTTGAAATACGAAACGGGTGTGCATCGCTTGGTAAGAGTTTCGCCGTTTAATGCTCAAAACAAACGCCAAACCTCGTTTGCTTCGGTGCTTGTGACTCCACTGGTTGACGAAACAATCACGATTAACATTAACCCAAGCGATATTCGAACCGATACCTACCGTTCATCCGGTGCAGGCGGGCAACATGTGAATGTCACAGATTCCGCCGTTCGAATGACGCATATTCCAACTGGAGTTGTCGCGGCTTGTCAAAACCAAAGGTCTCAACTTCAAAACCGAGAAACCGCCATGAAAATGTTGATGTCCAAACTTTACGAACTTGAAGAACGCAAACGCCAAGCAAAGCGAGATTCCGTCGAAAAAGATGATGTTTCGTGGGGAAATCAAATTCGAAACTATGTTTTACACCCTTATAAGTTAGTGAAAGATACGCGAACTTCACACGAAGAAATGAACACGCAAAAGGTTTTAGACGGCGGAATTGACGATTTCATCTTCAAAATGATAACTTTTTCAAAGAAGGGGAATGATGAGTAGTATTTACACCGAAAAATATGTTCTGTTCTTGGATATTCTGGGGTTTGAGGCTTATGTTAATGATGAAAAAAAATCCGAGGAGTTTGCGAGGAAGGTTTTGTCTTTATTTGATAAGATTTTGCAAAAAAAGCAAGATCCAAATCAATATTTGTTATTTGATGATATAGATTTTAATGAAGTTGCACAATTTTCCGATACATTTGTCATAAGTAGTGAGTATATTGAGGTTATAGTAGATAAGGTAATTAGCATACAAACTGCATTGTTAATGAAAAACCTCCTCTCCCGTGGGGCAATCACTTATGGAAAGGTATTCCACAAGAGTTCGCAATTTATTGGTCCTGCTATTAACCGTGCTTATAATTTGGAAAAATCGAAGGCTCTTTACCCACGAGTTATTATTGATCCACTGTGTGAAGAGAAAATTGTGAAGATGATTCAAGGTGAATATAAGAAAGATGGTGATGGATATTTATATATTGAATTCTTAACACGATTAACAAATTTCAAGCGAATTGAAAAGTTATATGAAAAATACAAAGATACACACAGTGAAAAATATACATGGTTGAAGCAAAAAGCCGATGAAGTGAAAGAAGTTAGAAGAAAACAGGAAGATTTGAAGAAGTATAAACATAAAGAGACCTATGATATGCTACCATTTCAAGATGAATTTTTTAACACCAAATGAAACACATAATCCTACTCCTAATTCTTTCCGCTTGCTCCCTAACAGCACCACGCACAAGTGGAACATATATAACCTCCGCACCAAGCGGGGCAACGGTTTTGGTTGTTCATTCGGGGGAAATCTACGATAAAATTTACCAATATTCGCAAAAATATTCCTACCAAGGCAAAATTGTGAGCATTCAGGGGCAAACTCCGTTAGACCTGCAAGTTCCAAAAGGGGAAAACACCCAAGTGATTGTTGAAATGAGTGGCTACAAACCCGTGGAATTTAATGTCAATTCCAAAATGGCAGCGGTTTATTACGACGGCGAAAACAAAGCGTGCTTAATGGATAAGTATTGGTCGTGGTCATTAGGCGGACTCGTCCACAAGGGAATCAAGATTTTCCGCCCGAAAATTTACGACGAACACTGCACGCAAACACGCCACAATTACCACATCAAGCTTGACTACGAACAATAATTTTCTTGACTTTTGAATTTGGCTCATTTACATTTCAAATGTAACATAACACCCATTCTTTATGTCATTATCACTATTTACCAGTGAATCGGTTGCTCCTGGGCATCCTGATAAAACCTGCGATATCCTCTCCGATTCCCTCCTTGATTTCTGCCTCTCCAAAGAAAATGACTCACGATGCGCATTCGAATGCTTTGCAACAACGGATACTGTCGTCGTTGGCGGTGAAATTAGATTGAAAAATCACGAAATTTCAAATAACGATGTCGAGCAAATCGTAAGGGCGACTCTCAAAGAAATTGGACACAACTACGAAGGTTTTGCACATGATAAAGTGAAAATTTACAACCACATTCACACGCAATCTTCTGAAATTGCAAGCGGTGTTGATGAAAACGATCAAAAAGAAGAAGGTGCCGGCGACCAAGGAATTATGTTCGGTTTTGCTTGCGAGGAAACCCCACAACTTATGCCTGCGCCAATTTTTTATTCCCACAGAATTCTTCAAAACCTTGCTGGAATTGAGGGTCTTGGTCCTGACGCAAAATCCCAAGTAACATTCGAATACAAAAACGGCCTCCCAACTGCGGTCGAATCCGTTGTGGTTTCAACTCAACACGCGAAGGAAATCTCCCTTGATGAAGTCCGCCAAAAAGTCACAAGCGTTCTTGAAAAAACCCTGCCAAACATGCCATCAAAACACAAAACTTTCATCAATCCGGCTGGCACTTTCATCATTGGCGGACCAGTCTCCGACACAGGTCTGACCGGCAGAAAAATCATCGTTGATACCTACGGCGGTTCTGCCCCACACGGTGGCGGAGCATTTTCCGGAAAAGACCCGACAAAAGTCGATCGATCCGCCGCCTATATCGCACGATACCTCGCCAAAAATATCGTTCACGCCAAACTTGCACAACACTGCACAATCCAACTTTCGTATGCAATCGGCGTTGCACAACCCGTTTCAATTTACATCAAAACCGACAATTCCTCCCAAGTCAAAAACTCGGATCTCATCGAATTTATCACAAAAAACATCGATCTCACCCCAAAAGGAATACGCCATCGCCTGAAAATGAACAATCCCATCTACAAACCTACCGCAAGTTTTGGACACTTCGGCAGAGAACCCCTTCCACTAAGCAATTTTTTCCTTTGGGAGGAGACCAATCTTCACGACAATTTAAAACAATGGTTTAATCTATAAAAACATGAAAGAACGCGCGAACGAAGTGATCAAGAAAATCGTCAGAACTTGCATAATTGCCGTCCCAGAATCACTCCACTTGGCGATTTTAAAGGAATTCTATGGTTTTTCAGGAATATTAAATTTCTCACAAACGATAAAAGACCTCATCGCAATTGATCAAATGAAGGTTTTTGGAATTTCCAACGAAATGCAAATCATCTTGAAACACATAAACCAACTGAAAATGCTCGGCAGTATGAACGCCATCACGAAGGCTTTTCAAAAAGAATACGAAGAAAAACACAAACGCACCGTAGTCGTGATCTCCCTCGCCAAAGAACAGGAACTCTCAATTGACGAAATCACACAATTCTTGAGCCAAAAAATCCCACAACCCGCGGATTTCATCTTCAAAACCCAAAATACCATTGGCATTTCAGTGCATTTTGAAAATTCCGTCCTTGAATACACTCCGGACAGCATCATCAAGACTCTCAAAGTTGCGTGAGCATTGAAATCCTTAAAAACGCCCTCCCCGAAATGCCAAATCTTTCGGGGGTGTACAAAATGCGAGACCTCAACGCCACACTAATTTACATTGGCAAAGCGAAAAACCTGCAAAAACGGGTGCAATCCTACACAAAAATCAGCGAACTTTCCCCAAAAACACGCACACTCGTTGAAAATGTCGCCTCAATTGAATTTGAAATAACGCCAACGGAAAAAGACGCACTGATTTTAGAGGCTTCTCTCATCAAAAAACACCAACCGAAGTACAATATTCTCCTCAAAGACGACAAATCTCGCCAATATATCAAGCTTTCCAACCACAAATTCCCCGCAATTGTGCGATATCGCGGGAAGTTTGAGCGAAAAGCCTCCCTTTTTGGACCGTTCGGCTACATTCAAGGCAGTAAATTTTCCACGAACGACACCATAAAATACATCACGACATTCGTGAACAAGGTTTTCAAAATTCGCTCATGCAAGGATTCCAAGTTCAACATCCACCAATCTTGCGGCAAACCTTGCATGGAATTCCAGATCAAAACCTGCTCGGGCCCTTGTGCCGGCATGATTTCCAAGGCGGACTACGAAAAATCCATCGAAAACGCAAAAAAGTTTTTACAAGGCGCGGATTCCGAAATCTACAAAAATATTAAAAACAAAATCACGATTCTTGCACAAAAAGAAAATTTTGTGGAGGCCGAACTCCTCAAAAACCAAATTCTTTCGATCGAAAACCTAAAATCGTCCTCAAACGATGTCAATTTCACGAAATTTGAGAACATTGACGTTGTTGCAATCGGCGAAAGCCTTACGAAAGTTGAGGTTTTTGCAATTCGAAACGGCTATGCTCTGGGTGGAAATCTTTTTGAAATCCACAAACACGACGGCACAATTTCCGAAATCCTCGAGGCGTTCATTTTGGAATACTATTCAAATGAAAATCCGCCGCCAAAAAAAATTTTCACGAGCCACGAAGTTTCCACGCAAAACCTCAAGATTCTCTTCAAGGAACTTTTTGCCCTCACAGCGGAAATTTCCAATCCCAAGCAGGGTGAAGCGAGGGTTTTGCTGGATTTCGTCCTGACGAATCTTCAATTTCAAATTGGCATTGACGCGAAACAAAATAACGAATTTGCGGTTGGAATGGAGCACATTCGCGAGGCATTTGCACTTGATTTCACGCCAAATCGCGTCGAAATTTACGATAACAGCCACATTTCCGGTGCATTTTTCACGGGTGCGTTCGTTGTTGCCTCGCAAAAAGGGTTTGAAAAGTCACAATATCGAAAATTTAACGCAAAATATTCAAAAGGAGGCGACGACTACGCAATGATGGCGGAAGTTATGACGCGTCGTTTCGCAAGTGATTCCACAATCGGCAATTTTCCGGATTTGCTTGTAATCGATGGCGGACTTGGTCAATTCCATGCGGTCACAAGGGTTTTGGACGCGATCGGCATAACAATTCCAGTGGTTTCAATCGCAAAAGGGCGAAACCGCAATGCTGGAAACGAGACTTTTTTCACACGGCAAAACCCTGATGGATTCAAGCTTTCAAGCAAACAAGCGTTGTATTTCATCGAGGTTCTGCGGGACGAATCCCACCGTTTTGTGATAACATCTCACCGAAAAAGACGCGATAAAATCTGATTCTACTCAAAAATCATCGTGCCAATCCCTGTGTCTGTAAGGATTTCAAGCAATAAAGCGTGTTCCTTATTTCCGTTGATTATATGAACTGTTTCAACGCCATGACGAACGGCCTCAATGCAAGTTTCAACTTTTGGAATCATTCCGCCGGTAATTTGACCGGATTTGATCATATCCTCCGCTTGAAATGTGGTGAGAGACGCCATCAAGTTTTTTTCAAAATCCTGAACGCCGTCAACATCTGTCATTAAAATCAGTTTCGATGCCTCAAGTTCCGCAGCGATTGCACCGGCGACATTATCCGCGTTTATGTTGTAAGTGTTGCCTTCGTCGTCAAAACCAACAGGCGCGATAACAGGAATTACGGGTGTATTTTCAAGAGCGTCAAAGAAATCCCCGTTGATGATATCCGGCATTCCAACCCAGCCAAGATCAAGGATTCTCTCGATATTTGAATCGGTTTCTTTGTGAGTTTTACGCATTTTTTTCGCCTTAATAAGGTTAGCATCCTTGCCGGAAAGACCAAGTCCGACGCCTCCGCAAGAATTAATTGCCGAAACAACTTCTTTGTTGATCGAGCCGCAAAGCACCATTTCAACGATGTCGATCATGTCTTTTGTAGTCACACGCACGCCGTTTACGAATTCACTTTTTATGCCAAGGCGTTCAAGCATTTGGCTGATTTGAGGGCCTCCCCCATGAACAACGACCATATTAATGCCGCAGGATTTCAGTAAAACAACATTTTTGGCGAAGTTTTCCATCGCTTTTTTATTACCCATTGAAGAGCCGCCAAACTTCACGACAAAAGTTTCACCGGCAAATTTTTTGATATAAGGCAGGGCTTCGGTAAGAACTGAGGCTTTTTTAAGGGCGTCCATTTGTTTCATAAGTAAAAATCAATTTCATATACCATTAATATGGTTTTTGAAAATATCAAATATTTCTTGCGAAATTTCTAAATTTTCTTTGTTTTTGATGGTTTTGACCGAAAAAAGGAAAATTTGACCCGTGAAATTGCTGCAATGCTTCAATTGTTTGCGAACTTCTTCCTGTTTTTGTTTGACTTGCTCCCACGGAATGCGGTCGCATTTTGTCAGAACAATGGCGAATGTTTTGTACTCGAGCATGTCCATAAGCATTAAATCGTGTTCCTGAATTGGCTTTTCGACGGGCAAAAGAATGTAGCTTTTTACAATGTTGACCTGCGAAATGAACTCGGGGATGGCCTCCCATTGGGATATTGTTGAATTTGCAACTTTTGCGTAACCGTAGCCGGGGAAATCGACAAGGAAGGATTTTTTATGAAAAAACGGGTGATTTGGCGTGAAAAGAATGATTTCCTTGGTTTTTCCGGGTATTTTTGAAGAAAAGGCAAGGTTCTTTTTCCTGCAAATGTTGGAAATCAAACTGGATTTGCCTGCGTTCGATGCACCAAAGAACGCGATGTGAGGAAGATCTATCGTTTTTTCGATCGTAGAAATAGATTCCTTAGACCAAAGGGAGTAAAGGTATGTGAAACCTTTGGAGATTATTTGGTCTAAAGTCATTTAAGAATTCGTTTAAGAAGCAGAAGAAACATTTCTTGCTTGTGCGACTTTGAGGGCTTTTGCTCTCATTACACGCATAGAAATTTTCACTTTTTTCAACTGTTGAGCCGTTGTGTGATAGCGTTTTTGTTTGTAGACGCGGATCACGTTATCCTGTTGAAGTTGTTTTTTAAGCTTTGCATAACACTGCATAACTTTGTTGTTTTGAACTGCGATAGTAATTGCCATTTGCAAAATTTCTTTAATTTTATAACAAATAAATACAAAGAAGTTAATTTGTCAAGCAAATTTTTAAATAAAAAAAATCTTGATTTTTCCAAAAACCAAAGACAAGATTTCTAAAATAAAAAAAAAATTTTCTTTTAATGTGAGCAACAATTCCACGAACCGCAAGGGAATCGCGCCCAATCCTGCTCCAAATACAGAAGAAGATTTTGAATTAGACATTCACTTCGATCAACCAATCGATCCCGAACACCTCGAAGGCGCAGATACTGACGACTTCCACCTCCACCACGGCGAAGACGAGGATACCCAAGAAGAAGAACCTGTTGAAGACTACGATTTCGATTCACTCCCCGAAGCGGAAACGCAAGAAAACGAGGAAAACATTGTGACAGAGGAAGACTACGATTTCGATTCACTCCCCGAAGCGGAAACTGAAGAAAGCGAGGAAAATATTGTGACAGAAGACGACTACGATTTCGATTCACTCCCCGAAGCGGAAACGCAAGAAAGCGAGGAAGCAATTGCAGAAGACGACTACGATTTCGATTCACTCCCCGAAGCGGAAACAGGACAAACCCTTGCGGAGGAACTCGACGAATTAGACGGCATGGATGAAATCAAAATGCAATCCGCCACATCGTTTAATCAACAAAATGAGGAAAACGACGAAGTTGCAGACGAAGACTACGACTTCAACCTTGAAGATGAACCACAAAACGAAGAGGAATCTGATGATGCAGACTACGATTTCAACCTTGAAGAGGAACCACAAAACGAAGAGGAAGCTGCGGACGAAGACTACGACTTCAACCTTGAAGAGGAGCCTGAAGAAGAAACACCCATAGAAACACCAACAAGTAGCAAAATCGCCCAAATGATTCGCCCCAAAGAACAACCGGAAATATCTCACAAAAAACCAAAAATTGACAAACCAATCAAAAAAAATAAAAAAACTTTTGGAAATCACATCGATTTCCACAAAACCAAAATCATTCTCATCGCAATACTCGCCCTCATTTCAGCCCTTTGGGGTTATGCAAGCCAAGTTGGAATAACCACAAAATCCATTCCGACATTTCAAAACGGCACAATCAAAATCCTAAAAACACAGGGCGTACAAATGCAATACACCATTCGCGAGAAACTCATATTCCACAAATCCCAAATGCAAATCGCACTCAACGATTCCACCACAATGGAAATCAACGGAACGACATCACTTTCCTCCAAGTTGTTCTCAAACATCCAACACAATCTTAAAAACGCAACATTCACAATATCCGATTCCACCATCAAAATCACAAGCACAAATGATATCAACATTCTAAACACACTCACCGAACTCATCAATCAAGAGTTCTCCCCAATGCTCGAAAACATCACAATCACCGATACCACCCTCACGGTCGAAGACCTACAAGGCAAAATCATCGATAACATCTCCATCGATCATCTCGAAATCCACAATACACCACAGAAATCCACAATCACAGGGACTATTCTCACCAACTCCAAACCAATCACAATCAAATACTCCCACACCAAAAGCAACCATTTACTGGAAGCCACAATCAAATCCCCATCATTCAACTTCACAATCAACGGCACACAAAAAACATTTGGCACCGCCTCCAAAGACTTCCAAACCAAAGGCAACATCGAACTCATCATAAGCGACCTCGAAGAATTCACCACAATATTTGGCGGAAAACCAAAAATCACCCAATATCTCAAAAACCTCCCACAACTCACCATTCAACTCGATTTCGAACACTCATCACTCAATCACGAATTCAGCGTCTCCAAGGGGAAAATCAACGCACTCAATTCAATCGGACTCTTCACCCTCAAAACAACCCCAAATTCCTACCAAGCAACCGTCAACTTCGAAACAATCTCCATAACGGAAGTTATATCAAAAATCATAGGCGAAACCAAAACACCACCCCCAATTACAAAAACCAAAAAACCCGAGGAAAATAAAAAAAATATCAACAAATCACATGCCCTCAACATTTTCTCCATCATAAACCCAGCCAAGCCCCTTGAAATCAAAATCGTCTCAAAAAATATTTCATCACAAAACGAACCATTATTCAAAAACCTCGAATCCAACCTCACCATCACAAAAGAAAATATCGACCTCCACACCCTCCAACTTCAAGCCGGCGAAAACCTTCAAATCGAAGCAAGCGGTGCAATCAACAACATTCAATCCAATCCAACGAGCATTCTCAACATTTCGATCTCCGGCAACGGCAATTACAAAAACATCGTAAGCAAAATCGTACAATTTGCCACAGATTTCGAAATATCAAAAACAATCACAGACGAAACCAGCACAGTCAACCTTTCAATCGTTCACAAAGCCCCCTCCACAACCATCAACACTGTCTCAATCGAAATTCAAGACACCCTCTCCCTCCAAGGTTCCACACAATTCACGGAGCATTTCTCCGAAAACACCACACCATCATCATTTCGCAACATCACGATATCAAACACCGACCTCAACAACCTCAAAATCGACGGAATATCCACACCACAAGGCATGACAATCTTCCAGAGCGTCATAAACGAAAACGCACAAAACACCGGCAAAGTCCTCAATATTATCAACTCCAAATTCAAAGATACCACCATCACCCAAGGCACAATCACAAAAGACACACAAAAAGACACCATCACCTACAGCGTTGATATCAACACTACCGATTTCACCCTCACCAACTCCACGATTATCAACATCCAACAAAACATACCAACCATTCACTCCAAAACAATCGTCCAAAATGTTGAAAGCATGCAAAAATTCTACAACATCATTCGCAACATATTCGACAAAAACACCATATCATACCCATCTTTCGAAAAAATTGACGGAAACATCGACTTCACCCTCATAAAATCGCAGATCCTCGGCAAACCATTCGAAAAAATCGAACTTCTCGGCATCCTCAAGCAAGGGGTTCTTACAATCCCCGAAACACAATTTTCTTCAATCGTCACAAACGCAGAAAAGCCCCTTTCAGGCAAGCTTTCCGGCACAATCGACCTCCGCCGCAGCATCCCAGTTTTCAACCTCCAAACAACGATAATCAACGCCCCAATCGAGGAATTCAAAACAATCCTCCCATTTCAAACCGACATCGGCGGTGCGATTTACGGCGGCGGCTCAGTCTCATTCAGCGGAACAACATACACCGAATTCCTCAATACACTCAAACTTACAACCAAATTCGTCGTTCAGGAAGCATATTTTTCAAAATTAAACCTTGATTTCATCTCCCAACATCTTTTAAAAGCCCACAAAAACCTTTCCGCACTTGATACCGACTACCTCAAAATCGCATTCGAACAGGACACAAAAACCAAAGCAAACTTCATTTTCTCCCTCAACGGCAACGACAAAACATTCGCAATCGAAGACTGCACCATCAAAACCGCATATTCCGCCGGCGTATGCTACGGAAACCTCACAATTGGCGAACAAAACAAATCCACAATTGAGATAATCGCCAAATTTGCCATTCCCGCCCTTGACATCAACAAAGGATTGAAGGAAGTCATGAAATTATACATTTCCAGCAAAATCAAAAAAACAGACGAAGCCTGTGAAATCACCAACGATCTCTCACAAATCAACAAGTACACAAGCTATCGCAGAACAACATTTTCATCGTAAATAATATGGCAAAAAAGACAGAAAAACCCACAGAAAGCCCATCTGAATCGGCATCTTTGGAACAAAATATCGCACAACTTGAACAAATTGCAAAAAAAATTGCAGGCGAAATCTCCATCAACGAAATTGTTTCAGTCTACAAAACCGCACACCAAATAATTCAACAATGCAAAAACGACATATCCGCCATCGAAAACTCAATTATTGAAATTAATTCTCAAAATAAATCGTTATGAACATTGATATTCTCGGCTTCGTTGCAGGCTCTTTCACAACATTTTGCTTCATTCCACAGGTCTGGAAAACCATCAAAACCAAAAGCACCAACGGAATTTCGCTGCTTTACTTCATTTTCGTGAACATCGGCATTGTTTTGTGGCTGATTTACGCAATTTTAAAGCACGATTTCGCCCTTCTTTACGCGAATTTTTTCACGCTAATCTTCGCTTCAACGGTGTTATTTTACAAACTGCGGAATGTCATTGCGGGAAAAGAGAAGCCTTGATTTCCTCCATTTCCTTCAAAATTTTTTGTTTTTCCTTGTGAAGAAAGACGATTTTTTCGAAATTTTGCCTGCTTTGGATCAACTCTTCGTCGATGTCATCCAGCAAAAGCGAATTGTATAAAAGCTTGTGGTAGTAAGGGATTTGGGCTGGTTCAAGTTCTGGAACTAGGCTTTGGCTCAAAATCTCCTCCATGTTTTTATCTTCAGAAAGATCCTCGCCCGCAAAAATCCTCTCCACAAGTTCGCGGATTTCAGGCGTTTTGAACTTCATTTCAAGGTCGTCTGCGGTTTCCTGAACTGTGTTGAAATTTTGGTATAAAAACGCAAGAGCAGTCGCCTCATTGCGTGGGAATTTCTCGTTTTGAGTATGAACTGCGATCGTTTTTTTCTGCTTTTTGATGAATTTTGATTGATAAATTTTGTTTTTGAAGAAGTGATCGTAGTGTTTTTGCACCGACGGAACAGGGTTTTTGCCCAAAATAGCCGTAATGTGACCCTCAAGCTTGACCATTTCCATCGGGTTTTGGAAATCAATGCCGTTCGTCCACAAATTCCACGCGTGTTCGTGAAGTAAAATCCGCTTTTCAACGCTTGATTTCAGCGAACCTGTGCCATTTTTGAGCAAAAACTCATCGGGGTCTTTTTCGCCAACGAGTGCGAGAAAACTGAAAACTTTTTCCGCATTTACAATTTCAAATAGCATTTCTATCACCCTTTTTTGCGAAAGAATGCCTGCGTTATCGGAATCAAGGCAGAACGAAATTTCTTCAAATCGCGATGAAAGTGCAAGCAGGTGTTCGCGTGTGAATGCAGTCCCCATTTGGGCTACAGCGTTTGTAATGCCATCTTTGTGGAACGCGATGACATCCATAAATCCTTCGCAGACTATCGCAAATTTTTCTTTGGATTTCCTCGCATTATGGAAATTATAAAGGACTTGCGACTTTTTGAAAAGCTCCGTTTCAGGGGAATTGACATACTTTGCGGTGTCTTTTTCGCCGTTGAAAATTCGCCCTGAAAAGCCGATCACAGCACCTGAATGCGACAAAATTGGGAAAATTATGCGGTTGTGGAAGCGGTCGAGCATTCCATAATTTGTTTTGATGCAAAGCCCTGATTTCTCAATCTCGGACTCACTAAATCCCTTTTGTAACTCCTTAAAAAGTGAGGATTTTTCCACACCACCAAAGCCAATTTTGAAATCTGCAATTGTTTCTTGCGAAATTGAGCGAGATTTCAGATATCGCATTGCATTTGCGTTATTTTGAAGATTTTTTCGCATGAATTCCATCGCGTGTTCAAGGATATCGAGCGATTTTTTAATCGCCGCAGTCCTTTCCGCAGATTGCACAGTTTGTTGTGGCATTTCAACGCCGGCGTAAAGACAGAGTTCCTTGAGGGCGTCGGGGAATGTCATCGAAAGGTGTTCCTGCATGAAGGAAATGGCGTCCCCACTTGCATTACAGCCAAAACAGTGATACGCCCCGCGGTTGTTATCAATGTTGAAAGAAGGCGTTTTTTCCCCATGAAAAGGACACAAGGCAAGGTAATTCCCGCCTTTTTTCGTGACTTTTATATAGCGTGAGAGGAGGTCGGAAAGTGTAATTTTGCTTTTAAGTTCACGAATGAAGTACTCGTTCATTTAATTTACTTTGACGCAATTACAGTTTCGCCGCCAACCATTGTTTGCCCAAGCAGGACGGAAACTTTGTAATTCGCAGGCACGAAGACATCGACTCTTGAACCAAAGCGGATAATTCCATAGCGTTCGCCGCGTTGGTAATTCGCCCCTTGTGTTGCATAGGAAACGATTCGACGGGCGATTAACCCTGCGATTTGTGTCACGGCAAAAGTTTCGCCATCTTCATTTTTGAGGAGTAAAACATTTCGTTCGTTTTCTTTGCTAGATTTATCAATCGAAGCATTAAGGAATTTCCCCGGAACATAGCAAACCTTTTCAATTGTTCCTTTTGCGGGAATTCTGTTCACATGCACATTGAAAACATTGAGGAAGATTGAGACTCTTGTGAATTTTTCATCGGAATGAACACCAAGTTCTTCGGGAAGATATTCGTTTTCGATTACACCTGTGATTATGCCATCGGCAGGGGCAACAAAAATTCCGGCTTGTTGTGGGATTACGCGTTCAGGATCACGAAAAAAGCACACACACCAAACGGTTATCACAAGGAAAATATTCCCAAGAAATGTTGTGAGCGAATAGGCGAAAAGCGTCAGAATTATGCCAATTAGAATGAAAATATGCCCTTCTTTGTGAGTATTCCGCACACCATCCAACACGAACATAACGGAGCCACTGAAAAGCTTTTTAATAACCGCCAAAACACCTTCTGTTTCATTTGCGGATTGAACTTGAGACGCACCATTTTCAGACATAAACACAGTAATTATTTCCAAAACATTAATAATGTAAATTTTAGTTGTCAAGATTTTTGATTTTTCCCAAAAAACGAATAATCATAAAAAAAATAATTTGCTTTTTGTTTTTCACTTATTATAAATACTCCAAACAAAACAGCACAAATGCTTGAAGATATTAATTCTCGGAATCTTAAAAACCTTTCAAAGGCACAACTCGAACCACTTTGCCTTGAAGTGCGTCAATTTATTATTCAGCAAGTTTCGAAAACCGGCGGTCATTTAGGTGCCTCCCTTGGTGTTATTGAACTAACCGTTGCCTTGCACTACTGCTTCAACTCCCCACTCGATTCCATAATCTGGGATATCGGACACCAAAGCTACGCACACAAAATCCTCACGGAAAGAATGCAAAACTTCCACACAATTCGCTCATTTGGAGGACTCTCCGGCTTCACCAACCCAAAGGAATCAATTCACGATCCATTCTTCGCCGGTCACAGCTCAACCTCCGTTTCACTTGGAATTGGAATGGCATCTGCAAACAAACTTCGCAACCAAAACAACTTCACAATTTCAATAATTGGCGATGGTGCCATTTCCGCAGGCATGGTTTTCGAAGCAATGAACAACATTGACCACGCCAATCGAAACTTTATCACAATTCTAAACGATAACGACATGTCAATCTCCCCACCAACGGGAGCAATCAGCCGCTATCTTCCCAAACTTTACATGAGCCACGGCTACCAAAGCATCAAAGCCGTAAGCAAAAAGCTTCTCTCAAACTTCCCGCAAAAATTCTTCAAACTCTGTGCCAAAACCCAAAAAGCATTCAAGGGAATCGTCAGCGGTGGGAACTTTTTCGAAGAATTGGGCTACGAATACATTGGTCCTGTTGATGGTCACGACATCAAAACCCTCGTTGACATTCTTGAAATAATAAAAAAAAATGCAACAAAACCCGTTTTATTACACATCATAACCAAAAAAGGCAAAGGCTACACACACGCCGAAAACGCCGACGATAAGTACCACGGCGTCAAACCCTTCAATGTTGAAACGGGCAATCAATCAAGTTCCACTGGGGTTTCTCTCAGCCAATATGTCTCAAATTCCCTTGTTGAAATTGCAAAACTTGATGAAAAAATCACCGCAATCACCCCCGCAATGAAACAAGGTTCTGCACTTGAAAACTTCGCAAACGCATTTCCGAATCGCTTTTTTGATGTTGGCATCGCCGAACAACACGCCGTAACATTCTCCGCAGGGCAATCCAAGGCTGGTCTCAAGCCATTTTGCTTCATTTATTCCACATTTCTGCAACGCTCTTACGACCAACTAATCCACGATGTCGCCCTCCAAGAACTTCCCATTTGTTTTGTAATTGACAGGTCGGGTCTTACAGGGGAAGATGGTCCCACCCACCACGGCATTTTCGATATCGGGTTCATGCGAATCATTCCAAATGTCGAAATTTGCAACACATTTTTGAAACCAAGCATTGACTGTGCAATGAATTACGCAAAAAATTTAAAAAAACCGCTATTCATTCGCATTCCAAAGGAAAATTTGCCCGAAAATATTCCTGAAAACCTGCCAGAAGTTCAATATACACCACACAAATTGACTGTAATCCAGCAAAAACAAAACAACAAATTACTCATAACCTCCGGCAGGATGATCAGCACAACCCTCAAAATGGAAAAATTCCATGATTACACAATAATCGACCCGTTCTTCATCAAACCATTGGATTTAACCCTCCTCAAACACATTCAGGAAGCAGAAATTATCGAAATATGGGACGAAAATTCCACAGGCGGCATGGCTTCAATTATTATCGAAGAATGCGTCAAAAACCATATTCCAACACACAATATTGCAATCAAAACAATTCCTGACTCCTTCATTTCCCACGGGAAAAACTCCATTTTGCTTGAACAAGAATGTTTTTTCAAATAAAAGTGAAAAAAATCTTGCAAAATAAAAACTTGCGTTTAATTGGGTTATAAAATTATATTTGAGATAAATGGCAAAACAAGAACATAGTTCAGCTTTTGAAATAAAGGACTTATTTGATGCCTCCGTGCATTATGGTCACAAAACACAGTTTTGGAACCCTAAAATGAAACCGTACATTTACGGCGAATCAGAAGGAATCTACATAATCGACCTCATCAAAACCTACCACAACCTGAACCGTGCACTTTCAGAACTTTACCACCTTGGAAGACAAAACAAAAAAGTCCTCTTCGTTGGAACAAAGCCACAATGTTCAAAACTTGTGAAAAAATACGCTATCGAATGCGGTCAGTACTACATCAACCACAGATGGCTCGGCGGTACTCTTACCAACTGGAAAACAATTTTCTCTTCAATCAAAACCCTTGAAGATTACGAAAAGAAAATCCGCGAAGACTCTCTTAAATACACAAAAAACGAGCTCATGGGAATGACACGCAACATGGAAAAACTCGAAAAAAACATCGGTGGAATTCGTCAATTAAACGGAAAACCTGATGCTATTTTTGTAATCGACGCTCAACACGAACAAATCGCGATCAAGGAAGCAAACAGAATGGGCATTCGTACCATCGCTGTTGTTGATACAAACACCGATCCTGCCGGCGTTGACCTAGTAATTCCCGGAAATGACGACTCAACAAAAGCTTCCGATCTCTACCTTCGCCTTGCCTCCGAAGCAATTCTCAAAGGAATTCAAGACGGAATGAAAGCAACAGGCGTTGATATTTCAACTTATGTAAAAAAACCTATCAACTAATTAAATAGTTTATGTCCGCAATAACAATCCCATTTGAAGAAAAACTTTCATTTGAATACAGTTTTGCGGACTTCCAAGGCGCAGATATTCGCAAGCCTGACCTCAAAAAAAATAAAATCGGTCAAGAAATTCGCAAAGATTGCGGACTCCCAACCATGACCGAACCCCAAGTCGTAAAACACTTTACACGCCTTTCCACGCAAAATTACTCAATTGATGCAAATTTCTACCCACTGGGATCTTGCACAATGAAATATAATCCAAAATTGAACGAAAAGGTTGCAAGAATTCCCGGATTCGCCAATCTTCACCCAATTCAATCTGAAAAATCAACACAAGGCGCTTTCAAAATGATGAAAGTCCTCGAAAATTGGCTTGCCGAACTTACAGGTTTACCATTCGTGACACTCACCCCAGCGGCCGGTGCTCACGGTGAATTTGCCGGAATCATGTGTATCAAAAAATACTTCGAAACACAAAACCAACCGCAAAGAAAATACATAATCGTGCCGGAATCCGCACACGGAACCAACCCTGCAACTGCCGCAATGTGCGGTTTCAACATAATATCCATCCAAATCACCGCAGACGGCTTCACGAATCTTGAGCAAGTCGAAGAAGCGATCGCAAAATATGGCGACCAAATCGCCGGAATAATGCTTACAAACCCAAGCACATGCGGGCTTTTTGAAAAAAATGCAAAAAAAATCGCCCAATTAATTCACTCAATTGGCGGAATGTTTTACTGTGACGGCGCAAATTTCAACGCAATCGTTGGAAAAGTCAAGCCGGCAGATTTTGGCGTCGATGTCATGCATTTTAACTTGCACAAAACTTTCTCCACTCCACACGGAGGCGGCGGCCCTGGATGTGGACCAATCGCAGTTTGCGAAAAGCTTGCACCACATTTGCCAACACCAAAAATTGTCGAAAAAGACGGAAAATTCAGCGTAATTTCCAGCGATCCCCTCGCATTTGGGAAAATCAAAGGCTTCTACGGGCAATTCCTCGTGATGGTTCGCGCGCTAACTTACATGGTTTCAACAGGGGCGGACGGCCTCGCAGATGTTGCTCAGGATTCCGTCCTCTCCGCAAACTATATTTATCACAAGCTGAAAAACCACTATTTTGCACCATATTTTGACGCAAAAACCAACCCATTCTGCATGCACGAGTGCCTATTTTCGGACAAACTCCAGAAAGCGGAATCGGGAATTTCCACGACAAATGTTGCGAAATACCTCCTGCAAAACGGAATTCACGCAATGACGACATTCTTCCCGCTCGTTGTCAGCGGTGCGATGCTTATCGAACCAACGGAGACCGAATCCAAGGAAACTCTGGACGATTTCATTCGCGTTATGCTCGAAATTGCGGAAAATTCCAAAACTAACCCGCAAGAAGTCCTTTCTGCACCACGAAATTTGTTCAGGAAAAAGTGCGATGATGTCCTCGCCGCGAAAACTCCAATCCTCTCATTTCAGGCGTTGAAAAACTAATTTCCGGCTAGGAAAATGTTTTTTCTCAGCAATTTTATTCGTTGACTCCAAAAAAATCATCGATAGACTGCCCAATTGTATCGATAATTTGGTTGCGATACACCTGCGATCTCAGCAAAATTTCCTCCTCAGGGCTGGATAAAAACCCAAGTTCCACCAGCACCGAAGGCACATCTGGCATTTTCAATACCGCAAAACCCGCCTTTCTGTGGGGGCGAGGAATCACGAAAAGCTTGTTTTTTTCCGAATTATTCACCAGAATTTGTGCGAAATGTTCGGAACGCGAGATCGTCGCCGACTGTGCGATGTTGATCAAGGCCGATTTCACCATTTCATCTTTTGCCGATGTTTTGAAGGTTATATCGCCGTTTGAGTGGCTTTCGGCGAGCATTTTTGCAATATCGTCGGAGGCATCGCCCGAGAGCGTGTAGAACGAAATGCCGCGCGCGTCAAGGTTTTCCGCCGAATCCGCGTGGATTGCGATCATGAGCGAGCCTTTGGAATCCTGTGCGAATTTTCTGCGTTGAATCAGGGTGAGTGATGCGTCCGATTGCCTTGTAAGAAGCACGCTGTATCCAAGAGATTTCAAGTTTTGTGCGAGTAAAATCGCGTATTGAAGCGTGAGTTCCTTTTCAATTGTGCCCATAATTCCAGTCGTTCCGGGGTCTTTTCCGCCGTGCCCTGCGTCGATTATTATCATTTTGGTTTTGCGTTTTTGAATGGCATTTTTGCTTGATGCGACTTTTTCAAGGAGGCTGTCCAGCTTGCTTTGGGCGGTGATTTGTGCGATTCTTTCGAGGATTTCATCAAGTTGCATTTGGCTTGAAGCCTCTTTTGTTATGACGATTCCGTCAGGAATGTGTTCTTTGAGGTCGCGTGAAACCTCCGCGTTTGCGGTGAAAATCCAGAAAAAAAGAAGAAAAATGTGCATAAATTAAGCTTTTGATTCCTGTAATATTGAGTGAATTTTATCGGCGATTTCCATCAAAGCCAGTTGTTTATTGGTGTTCAGCTGTTCTGCGGATTTCCTCAAAAATAATAGCCTTTGCGTGATTTCATAAATTTCGTGCATTTTTTCGAAATTCTTTACTAAAATTGCCATTTTGTTGAGGGTTTTTTCCAAAAAAACCTGAGTTTGCTCAATGAATTCCTCGTCGAGTTTCTCGGAAAGCTTTTTCTTGACTTGAAAAAACGAAAAATTTTGCACTGCGAGGAGCCTGCGGTAAATGTGGAAATTGTATCCCGATTGAACAAAAACTTGAAAATTTGCCTGTTCTTCGAAAAATTGCGTAATTTTGAGGAAATTTTCCTCATTTGCGATGTTCTCGTGGAGAATTATTCCGCGGGAGCGAATCGTCGCTGGGAGTCGCTTTTCGTTTGAGTAAATGAAGTAGAAAAAAGTGTTTGCGGGCGGCTCTTCAATAATTTTGAGCAAGCAATTCAACGCACTTGGCGTGGCTTCTTCGATTTTATTCACAACAATCACTTTTGTTCCCGAAAAACCCGTGTTTTGGGCGAATGTAATTATGTCGCGTGCGTCCTCAACCTTAAGTGGAACCTGCCTTTGCGAGAATTCCGCGTAGAAGAGGAAATCGGGGTGGGCAATCATTTCGTGAACAGATTTCTGATGCCTAACCGAAAGGAATTCCAGCAAAAGTTTGTTGTTTTGGAAGGAGTAAATATCCGAAATTAGCAAGCAATGATGGGAGAATTCCTCCTTAAAAAGGGAAAGAAAAGCAAGGTTTTCGTTTGCAATAATTTCCTTCTTTTCAATTTTGATAGAAACTGGAGGCTCGGCTTTTTTTTCTGGGGGAAAATCAAAAAGTGAGCCGTCCATATTGAAATAAATTTAACTATTCGGCGGAGTGATCGCAGTCTTCAGTGTGAACATGCGGTTCAGGCTTCAGAATTTCCTCAATTTCAGCCTTTGAAACCGATTTTGCGGTAACTGGAACTGCGTCGTAAAGTGCTTCGAAAATTTTGTTTTCAAAAATGCTGTTCATGGTTGATTCGCGCATTTGCTCGTTTTTTTCGTAGAATCCAAGCAAAGATTTCGCACTTTGACCGTACATTCTCGCGATTGATTCCACATATATGGAGAAATCTTCTTGTGTCACGGAAATAGATTTTTCCTTCGCGTATTGCATAAGGAACACGCTGAGTCTTGCATCTTTGATTGAGGAATCGGCAACTTGTTCACCAATTGTAATTCTTTCGACAACCGAAGCCGGAACTTCGAAGTTCAGATGTTCTTTCATTTGGTTGAAAAGAGTGTCCTTCTGGCGAGCCTTGTACGCGTTTTCGTAGTTTGCGGAAATGGATTTTCTCATGTCCTCTTTCAAAGAATCAAGAGTTTCAAAGCCATATTTCTTAGCAAGTTCATCGTTAAGTTCAGCAGGAACGGACTTGTGGATTTCCTTAACGGTCGTTTTGAATTCAACAGGTTTTCCGGCAAGGTTTTCCGCGTGGTATGCTTCCGGAAATTTCAGCATAAGACTTCTCTCTTCGCCAATTTTTGCACCAACAAGCCCCTCTTCAAAGCCTTCAATGAAAGATTTTGAGCCAATTTCAAGACGATAATCGCTTGCTGTTCCGCCTTGGAAGGCAACTCCGGATTCGTATCCTGCGAAATCGATGATTGCGACATCGCCGTTTTCGATTGCTCCCTCTGTTTTTGGTTCAGTTGTTGCCATGTTTTTTGCGAGTTTTGAAAGCTCTTCTGAAAGGTCGGCATCTGTAATGTTTGCGGAAACCTTTTCAATTGAGATTTTTGAGAAATCAAACGCAGGGATTTCAGGAAATACTTCGTATGTGATTGTGATGGTGATATCCCTGATGTTTGCGGTGTTTCTATCGGCAGGAAGGCTTGATTCAGCATCAAGTTCAATTTTAGGAGACGACGCCAAATTGAATTTATTTTCTTCTGCGATTTCAAAAATACATTTGTTTGCCTCCTTGTTTACGATGTCAAAATAGACTTTTCCAAAGTATGATTCCTGAATAACTGACATTGGTGCCTTGCCCTTGCGAAAGCCTTTCAAGTGTGCGTTTTCTTTTAATTTGTTGAGCTCCTCTTCTGTTTGTTTGCCAACTTCAAAGCCGGAAATAATACATTCAAAGATTTTAACAAGACCTTTATCTTCTTTTAATTTTGCTTGGTATAACATACTGTTTATGAAAATTTTTGTTCTGAAACATTTAAGATTTAAGGGTTTTACAAGTCAAGAATAAAATTTTAGAAAAAAACTTGCAAAATTTTAAACATCGTGTTATCTTATATGGGAATATAATTTTAAATGGTTTATGGGTCATTATAATAAACGTATCACGGATGATGCATTAAGGAAGACAATGACAGATACTTTGAATGTGAGGCAACAACTGGGTATACCACTGACGGACGCTGAAAGGTCTCTAGAAGCTTTTAATTGGTTGAATAAAATGCGCAAAGATGCTCAGCCGTTTATTGATAAGAGAGGGATAAATGATCTACAAAAAAGATTAGACCAACTTAAAGATTCAACTGTTCCAGCACTTAAACATGATCCAGCACTTGATAAAAAGATTAAAGACTACGCAGACCAAGTTCGTAATTACTTGGATTGTACTACTCAGAGAGAGCTTTCAAAAAGCGCCAACATACCTGTTGAACTTAAGGGTTTGCATAGCTTGGATGCTGCTCAAAAAGAGAAGGCTTTAATGCGTTATGCAGGACAAGTAGTGAGAGAAGCAGAAGCAAAAGCAGGAATCCAACAACAGGCACAAACAAACCTACCAACAACCACCAAACAACAACAGGCACAAACAAGAGGCACAAACCTATCAGCATACCCAACCCTACAACCAACAACAACCAACACATTTCAGCAACAACCAAACCAAGCAGCACAACGCCAACAGTACAACAAACCAAGCAGCACAACGCCAACAGTACAACAAACCAATCAAAATCCAGCACAAGGGGCACAACTAAAAATTGTACCAAAAAAAGTTGTGGTAACAGGAGTAAACACCCAACCCAACAATAACAAACCACCAGAAGGAAACGACTCAAATATTCAAAAAGCAACAAAACTTTTAACGCACTTACTGCAGAAGAATGAAGTATTTAAGAAACTTAGCTGTAACGAAATTATGGCATTTTATATAAAAGCTCAGAATTTCGGTGGTTTAAAAAGTAGAAGAGGCAATAAAAACAGGTTGTTTTCAAAGCTTTCGAGTGACATTCAAAGGCAATCTCTAGATCTTGAAATCACTTGGAGCAATTTAAGATCTGGACGCAATCGCCATGGGATGCGCACAAAATCAATGATTAGTTATGTTGGTGGCACAGAGCAATTGAAAAAAATTGTGAATTCTGTAAAAAAACAGATTGATCGCACAAAATAAAAAAACTTGACTTAATAAAAACTTGTTTCCCTTGAATTAAAAAGATTTTTGTGTTTTATGTCAATAAATAAGGTTATATTGCTTGGAAATGTTGGTGGCGATCCAATAATTCGCTCAACTCAGGACGGTAAAAAAATCGCGACATTCTCCCTCGCGACATCCGAAAAATGGAAGGACAAGAACTCCAGCGAAGCTCGCGAAAAGACAGAATGGCACAGGGTTGTTGTTTTTTCGGACGGACTCGTCGGCATTATTGAAAAATACATAAAAAAAGGCACGAAATTATTCGTCGAAGGCTCTCTTCAAACCAGAAAATGGACAGGAAACGACGGCATTGAAAAATACACAACCGAAATCGTCCTTCAAGGCTTCAACAACAAGCTTGAAATCATTGATAATCGCAAAGAAGGCGAAGGCTCATCTTCAGGCGGATACTCCCAAGGATACGATGAATCTCACGATTCCCCATCCGGCATAGAAGACGACATCCCATTTTAAAAAACCAATGAAACGGAATCCTAAAGCACACAATTTTCTTTCAATCCAAGTTCTTTTTAACGATCGCTCACGCATGTCTGAACTCCTTGAAATCGTGGATCAAGTCGAAAAAATGGGTGGCGATATTGACGACATAACCGTCCAAGTTTTTGAATCTGAAGCACAGCGAACAAAGCTTATGGCAGATATCTCCGATGAAATGCCAAACGAACTTTACGGTAAATACATAAATTAATGGAACACATAATCACATTCCTCTCTGAATATGTTTTGAATTTGGTCAAAGAATTCGGCTATATCGGGATAATCCTCGGCATGGCAATTGAATCAAGCCTCGTACCGCTTCCAAGCGAAATCGTCATGATTCCAGCCGGCGTCCTTGCTCAAAAAGGTGAAATGAATTTCTTCATGGTGGTTTTTTGCGGAGTCCTCGGCAGTTACATCGGCTCGCTTGCAAATTATATTGGAGCATACATCATCGGTCGCCCTTTAATCGTAAAATACGGCAAATACTTCTTCCTTTCGGAGGCAAAACTCCAACGCGTGGAAGCATTTTTCAGAAAATTCGGCAACATTTCAATCTTCATCGCAAGGTTGATTCCCGTCGTGCGTCATTTCATTTCAATTCCTGCGGGGTTTGTCAAAATGAGTTTCTGGAAGTTCTCCCTCTATACAATTCTTGGAAGTGCAATCTGGATGGTAATCCTTACCGCAGTTGGTTATTTCATTGGGCAGAATTCACAAAAAGTTCACGAACTCATGCCAATTCTTAAAATTGGAGCCCTTGGCTTTTGTTTGCTCATTGCTGGGTATATTTGTTGGAGGTTCTACAAAAAATAGCTTAATTTATTTTACAATATGAAAAAAATTTCAATAATCGCAGTGGCAATTTCAATGTTTCTTTCACAAAATTCACTTGCTTCTTACATGTTTGGCGGAACAACTCAAATTGAGGACATCGGCAACGCAATGCAGTATATTGAAGTCATAAATTCCGTTGCAACTGTTGCAATTAAGAAGGATAAAGAAGGTGCAAAACAACTTGGTTACACCCTTTTAACCTCTTCAGTTGTTACCGAAGCCGGCAAAAATGCTTTCAACAATGTAACAATTGGTGGAACAAGACTTGGCGAAAGACCAAACGGCGGAGACAAAAACTTCCCATCGGGTCATGCATCTTGGACGACAGCCAACGCGTGGTTTATGTATAAAAGATATGGAATTAAATACGCGGCACTTCCAATCGCAGGCGCAGTTTTCACGGGATACTCCCGCATTGAAGCCGAAAAACACACAGTGGCGGGCGTTCTTGCAGGGGGATTAGTCGGCGTGCTTTCTGCTCAATTTTTGACAACAAGTTTTAATCAGAAAAACCTTCAAGTTTCGTTCATTCCAACCGTTGAAAACGGCAGCACGGGTGCAATGTTTAGGTTAAGCTATAATTATTAGAAACTGTTATAGCGTACTAGTACACTATAACAAAAAAAAGGAAATAAAAAAAATTACACTTGAAAAAACGCACAAATAATTGAATATTCACATTTCGT